>QMMS01000206.1 GCA_003647375.1 Deltaproteobacteria bacterium | reverse complement strand
CTTTCATTTCCTTAATGATTTGATCGATTGTCTTTGTCATTTCGTACCTCCCTTATTTTTCAATCACTAAGGACATAATAGGACAGAACTAAATAAATTTCATTAGGAGTTATGCGGCACCGCATAACTTCCTATAAATAGATTTTGGGGGAATAATGGGGGAATGGGATCGATTGAAACAAATAAAGGGCTTACGACATTTGCCGCAAACCCTTTATTTGTTGGTGCCGAGGGACAGAATCGAACTGCCGACACGGGGATTTTCAGTCCCCTGCTCTACCGACTGAGCTACCTCGGCACAATCTCAATTTAACTGGTTTCTAAACTGAGCGTTTCAATTTTCAAGAATGGACAGTTCCATTTGATTTTCAAGGAATCTTATCGATCAATAATCTTAAAATTTGAAACCCGCTGGGAATGCCGATCTTGCCGCACCTACGGCGTCAGACACCATCCCGCATAGCAAACTATTGCGGAATCGGTGTCTTTCTTGTATCTGCGGCAACCTCGCCACTCGCTCAATTTAGAAGCAATAGATATTAAAGGGACCTTAAATTGTCAAGATATTTCTGAAGTGGGTTCAAAACATTCCACCCATATCTCCAAAAAGATACTGCATCAAGGTACAGACAGAAATAGTTGCTGTCTCAGCTTTTAAAACCCGGGGCCCCAGGCTGACACTTTTGTAACCAAGGGATTCGGCATTTTTGATTTCAGCCTCGGAAAAACCACCCTCCGGACCCAAAACGGCAAAGATTTTTTCACATTTATCCGGTAGAGGGTCCAGCACCTCGTGCAAGGTCCGGGTTTCTTCTTCCCAGAAAATCAGGTTCACATCATCCACGCTTCCTATTTCCAAAACCTGGTCAAGGGATACGATCTCACCAACTGCAGTCATCCGGCTTCGTTGGCACTGCTTAAGAGATTCCATGACGATACTCCGCCATCTTTCCCGTCGTGCAGGCAGCTTCTCCTTTGCCGGCACCGGGATCGAGCGCTCGGAAAAAAAAGGGATCCATCGCGTGATGCCGAGCTCGGTAATCTGCCGGGCCAGCATATCCATTTTTTTGCCTTTCAGCATGGCCTGGGCAATCGTGATGTTTACAGGGGAATCGGTGCTATGGCGAATTCTTTTTACCGGAACAACCCTCACCTCGTCGGTTGAGATAGTCTTGATTTGTGCTTCAAAATCGTTACCGGCACCATCAAGAACCACAAGGAAATCACCAGGCTTCATTCGTAAGACTGTACGGATATGCCGTGCATCTGTACCGCCGATAATACCTGTCTGACCAATTCCTGCCCTGTCTTGCCAAAAAAAACGTCTCATATCTATACCCCAATAAAATCACTACGCTATCTTATTTTTCTGTAACTATTCAGCCGCCGATCTACGCTGATCATCACTGATATTTTTTCTTTTATTATCATATAAGTATAATATCTGTAATTTCTTTGTGTTTAAACATAGCTGCGTTCATCTGTGTGAATCTGTGGCTGAATAATTACCATTTTTCTTAATAAAACCTGGTCCTCTGGGACCGTCGAAAATCCCGCATTAAAAATCCCAAATTCCAAGCACCAAAATCCAAATGGAACCCCACGGGTAAACCCGTGGTCCCATTAAAATACCCGTCTTCGCCTTCGGCTTCCGTCTTCGCTCTGCGAGCTACGACGCGACAAGTCCGTCTTCGCTCTGCGAGCTACGACGCGACAAGACGCCGCGGTTATCCGCCTTGCCTAAGGGGTGACATCGCGCCGTAGCAATTAACTTTTGCTTTTGCATTCATCCACGGGCAAGCCCGTGGTATTCTGCGAAGGCGGATAAATCTCAAGCTCTAATAACCAATGACCTAAACAGATTCGGCTTTTCCGTTCTCGATATCATAGCTTTATCACAATTGTCCAAAATATCAAATATATTGACACCCTATACACCTTATGATACGTTTTGCGGGATAAATTTGCCCAAATCCTGCACCATGGGTGACCATCCGGGCGGCCTATTTTTTCGATCCAAACACGGGGGAAGACATGGTAGATAAAGACGATCTCTTTCAGGAAGAAGATGGCATCGATCCTCAAGATCATGGTAGAGATGAACCTTCTTCCGACGAAGATGACGATATCATCGACCTTTTTGATACGGTTGAAATACCCGCGGATATCATTGAGGAAGACATCATCGAGCTCGCAGACACGGTTGAGATGTCTGACGACGACATTATAGAGCTTACAGAAGAGACCCATGCATCCGTAGTTGACAATGAAGTTCTCGATCTGACCGAGGTGGTGGCCGAGAACGAGAACGAATCGGAAGACGATATCCTGGACCTCACCGATATTGCCGATACAGATGAAACAGAGGATGAAGGGGTCCTGGATCTCACACAAAAGGCTGAAGCGTCCGAAGTCGATGACGAAATCCTCGATCTGACCGAGCCCGTAATCGAGGATGAACCGGAAGACGAAATCATTGATCTTTTAGATACGGTTGAGATGTCTATGGATGACATGGACAACGCTTCCGATCTCGACGATAACAACCTGGATGTCTTTGATACGGCCGAATCTCCTGCCGCAGAGGAAGAAGTCCAGGATGAAATTTTGGATTTGACAGAGGACGTATCAGAGGACGATACCAGCCAGACGGGCATGGATCAGACAGAGTCGGTTGAACCCGTGGAACCGGTTCAGGAGGAGCTCGCGGTGGAAACAGCCACCACGCCCTCTGTGGGATACGAAGAAGACAAAGAGCTTTTAGAGCTCATCGATGATATCCAGGCAACCCTCGACGATGAACCCCTACCCGCCCATGTCGGCGACCGAGAGGACACAACCGAAGAGGATAAAGCCATTGACACGGACACCCGTGGTGAAGATGCCGAAACATACACACTTCTCGATGACGATGATCTTGCTGATGGCGAGGGTATACCCGAATCTGAAACTGAATTCGTTGATCATCTCGGCATCGACCTCACCTCGGAAATAGAAAGGAAAGTGCTGGAAGAGAACCAGGACGTGGCCATGGAAGAGGTAAAACCGTCCGAAGGGATGGAACCATCCATGGCACCGGGTTCCTTAGAAACAGCTGTCAAACAGGCCCTTACCGAAATGCTGGCAGACGAGAACAGTCCACTGACCAGGGCAATTGAAAATGCGGTAAAAAAAGCATTGGGTCAATAATGTGATCGAGTTCTCTCGCCGCAAGCGAAGGACTCTTATGAACAAGCACACGGGGATTATCTCTAATCCCCTTTTTCACTTTTGATGAGGGAGTCTTATATGAGTTTGCGTTTAATTGACAAAGGTTATGAACCCCGGGAGGTGGAAAAACGCTGGTACAGCTACTGGGAGAAAGAACATCTTTTTGCAGCAGATGAAACCAGCGACAAACAAAGTTATTCCATTGTCATCCCGCCCCCCAACGTCACCGGCGTACTCCACATGGGACATGCATTGAACAATACCATGCAGGATATTCTCTGCCGTTACAGACGGCTGATAGGTGACAATGTTTTGTGGATGCCCGGAACGGATCATGCCGGTATCGCCACCCAAAATGTCGTCGAGAAAAAACTGGCCGCCGAGGGCCTGGATCGCCACCAGGTGGGCAGGGAAAATTTCATAGAATCCGTATGGGAATGGCGCAAGGAATATGGAAGCGCCATCATCAACCAGCTCAAACGATTGGGCGCTTCATGCGACTGGCAGCGGGAAAGGTTTACCATGGACGAAGGATTGTCCCTTGCAGTCCGTAAAGTATTTGTTCAACTGTACGAAGAGGGGCTCATTTATCGCGGCAATTATATCATCAACTGGTGCCACCGGTGCCACACTGCCTTGAGCGACTTAGAGGTAGAGCATGAAGACATCGAAGGGCACCTCTACCACTTCCGCTATCCCTATGAAAACGGGGATGGCAGCATCATCATCGCCACCACCCGGCCGGAAACCATGCTGGGGGATACAGCATTGGCCGTAAACCCTGAGGATGAGAGGTATCAGAATCTTGAAGAAAAAAACGTGATACTGCCCCTCATGAATCGGGTCATCCCGATTATCAGGGATCCCTACGTCGACATGTCATTCGGAACCGGTGCCCTCAAAATCACACCGGCTCACGATCCCAATGACTTTGACATCGGTGAAAAACACAATCTGCCCAGCATCAAGGTTATTGGTGACGACGGTTTCATGACCACAGAAGCCGGTCGGTTTCAGGGTATGAACCGCTTTGAATGCAGGGACGCCGTTGTAGAGGCACTCAAGGAAAAAGGCCTCGTAGAAAAGATAGAACCCCACCTGCACAGCGTCGGGCATTGCTACCGTTGCAAGACTATTGTTGAACCGAATCTGTCCCGGCAGTGGTTTGTCAAGGCAAAACCCCTGGCTGAAAAAGCCATTGAAGCCGTGGACACCGGAAAAACCCGAATTATCCCCGCAACATGGAAGAAAACCTATTACGAATGGATGTACAACATCAAGGACTGGTGTATCTCCAGACAAATCTGGTGGGGTCACCAGATTCCTGCATGGACCTGCGAGAATTGTGAAGAGATCGTCGTTGCCATGGAGACGCCGGAATCCTGCCCTGCCTGCAAGAGTAAAAAACTAGTCAGAGAAACCGATGTCCTGGACACCTGGTTCAGTTCGGCTCTCTGGCCGTTCTCAACCATGGGGTGGCCGGAACAGACCCCCCTCTTGAAAACATTTTATCCCACATCGGTCCTGATAACGGGCTTTGATATCCTCTTTTTCTGGGTAGCCCGGATGATGATGATGGGAATCCATTTCATGAAGGATATCCCCTTTAAAGATGTGTATGTTCATGCGCTGGTTCGAGACGAACAGGGCAAGAAAATGAGCAAATCAAAAGGAAATGTCATCGATCCGCTGAATATCATCGACCAGTACGGAACTGACGCTTTCAGGTTTACCCTGGCCGCCTTTGCCGCCCAGGGACGCGATGTCAAGATGTCCGAAAAGCGTGTCGAGGGATATCGGCATTTCGTGAATAAATTCTGGAATGCATCGCGGTTCGCCCTGATGCACCTGGACGAAAGCCACACAGACATGCCCAAGCAAACCCTGTCCCTTCCGGATAGATGGATCCTGTCCCGACTCAGCCGGGTAACGGACGCTGTCGCAAAAGCGCTGGATCAGTATCGCTTCAATGATGCGGCCAGCGTGGTTTACCAGTTTGTCTGGCACGAACTCTGTGACTGGTACCTGGAAACCATTAAGCCTACCCTCTATGGGAAGAAGGGTGAAGAAAGCAAACGTGTCACCCTGACCGTTCTGTGGCGTGTCTTTCATGACACCTTGATCTTGCTTCACCCCTTTATGCCGTTTGTTACCGAGGAAATCTGGCATAAATTTCCCGGGACGGACGGTTCCATCATGAAGGCCGTCTACCCGTCCGATACTGCCGGGAAAGGAGCGCTCGAACGCGATCCAGACACCGAAAAGACCATGACCGTGATTACAGACATCATCACAGCTGTTCGAAATATCCGAGGCGAAATGAACATCTCGCCGTCACAATCCCTGAACATGGTACTCCAGTCCCCGGACAAGACCACACGCACCATGATAAAACAGCAACAGGACGTGATTCTTGATCTTGCCAGGCTCCACGCATTGTCCGTTGAATCGCCCGGTGACAAACCCAAGGCCTCTGCAACCGCCATTGTGGGTGATGCCACAATTTTTGTCTCCCTCGAAGGCATTGTCGATTTCAAAAAAGAGGAGCTACGCCTGGAAAAAGAGATTGCCAAGCTCAGCAAGGAGCTATCGGCTGTATCCAATAAATTGAGTAATGAAAACTTTCTGAGCAAGGCTCCCGGGGAAATTGTCGACAAGGTTCGTGAAAAACACGATACGCTTCAGGAAAAGAAAGCCAGGCTCCATTCAAATCTCGAGAAGATCAGAACTTACGCCTGAGGATGAACCATGGAAATACAAGCCGCCAAGACACTGATTCAAACAGCCTTGAACGAGGATATCGGTTCCGGTGATATTACCACAGACAATCTGATTGATCCGAATCTGACAGGCAAGGGTGTTCTCATCGCCAAGGAACCACTGGTGCTGGCAGGTATCGATATCGCCAGGCAGGTTTTTCAGAGCCTCGATACCACCATTGAATTTGAGGCATTATTTTCGGATGGAGATACAGCAGATGCCGGTGACACCCTGGCGCATATCCAGGGGAACCTGGCAGCCCTTTTAAAAGGCGAGAGAACCGCCTTGAATTTTTTGCAGCGCCTTTCAGGCATTGCCACCAACGTAGCCGACCATGTGCGACTGCTCGAGGGGACATCGGTTCGGCTGGTGGATACGCGCAAGACAACACCTGGATGGCGTGTTCTTGAAAAATATGCCGTTCGCGTGGGTGGTGCGCACAACCACAGAATGGGTCTCTATGACGGCGTCCTCATCAAAGACAACCACATTGCTGCTTTCGGAAGTGTCGCCAAGTCGATATCGCACATCCGGAAGCATGTATCCCACCTGGTCAAAATCGAAGTGGAAGCGTCCACGCTGGCCGAAGTCAAGGAAGCCCTCCAGGTCGGCGTTGATGTTATCATGCTGGACAACATGTCCCTGGAGGATGTCAAGGCTGCGGTGGCGGTTATTCAACAGGCGGCCCTTGTGGAGGTGTCGGGAAACGTTACCCGGATCGATCTGCCGAAACTGGCCGACACCGGTGTGGATATCATCTCCATTGGTGCCCTGACGCATGGGGCCAGGGCTGTCGACATCAGTATGCGGATTACTTAGAAGATCGGTGTTAGGTGTTAAGTTTTAGGTTTTAGGTTTTAGGTTGGGGACCGCTGTTAAAAGATTCCGTTTGCGGGAAGATGCAGGGGATAGAGGCTGCAGCAATCTTTCTTTGTGTGTTATGAACCAGCAATAGCAAGTGCTAACCCCGTCATGCCGGACTCGATCCGGCATCCAGTACATTTAAAGATGAACGCCAACATCTAATCCCGCCATGGCGGGATTAGATGTTCATTCGTTTTTATTCGGGGATTTCCGACGCTGGCAACCCACTTAAAACCTAAAACTTAATACTTAACACCGATTACTTAAAACCTAAAACCTAAAACTTAACACCGACTATCATGATCCCCTTACGAGACATCAATCCTTCCAGAAATTTTCCGGTGGTAAATTCAGCCCTCATCGGCATCAATGTGGTCGTGTTTCTTCTCCAGATGTCTCTGGGAAACGAAATGGACCGATTTGTCTATACCTATGGACTGGTTCCGGCCCGCTACTCCATCTCTCATGTCAGCGCCTATTTCACACCATTTCAGCAAGTCTTTTCCTTCGTCTCCTTCATGTTTCTTCACGGGGGTTTTCTGCATCTTTTGGGAAACATGTGGTCTCTTTACATTTTCGGCGACAATGTCGAAGACCGCCTGGGACCGTTTCGGTATCTATTGTTCTACCTCCTGTGCGGTCTCGCTTCAGGATTGTCCCATTTATTTCTGAACATGAATTCGACAATTCCCACCATCGGTGCCAGTGGTGCCATTTCCGGTGTCATGGGTGCCTATCTCATCCTCCATCCCAGATCCAAGATTCTGACCCTGATTCCCATTCTCATTTTTCCCTGGTTCGTGGAAATTCCTGCCTTTTTCTTTATAGGCTTCTGGTTCGTGCTTCAACTGTTGAATGCGGCCGGTAGCCATGACGGGGGCGGGGGAATTGCGTGGTGGGCCCATATCGGTGGGTTTTTATTTGGCATCGTCTTTTTAAAAATGGCATTGAAGCTGCCTTCCACGGGTGTTTCTGGAAAAATCAGCCCCATGACGGCCAGAAAGAAAACATCCCGTCTGCAGGTCATTCGACCCGGTGGGCCTGCCAATGATCCCAATCTCTATGGGACCCTGGTGATTTCACCGTTTGAAGCCCGCCTGGGCTCCAGAAAACTCGTGAATATCCCCTGGGGGTTTCAGAAACGTCTCATCAATGTAAAGGTGCCGCCCGGCATCAAAGAGGGCAAACAGCTCAAGCTCAAATCTCTGGGAAAGCTGACACCCACGGGGGATCGCGGAGACCTGTTTTTGAAAGTGAAGATTAAATAAACTGCAGGCTATTAGGCTGTAGACTATACTTATCAGGTTGTTTAGACTGTAGGCTGTTAG
>QMMS01000205.1 GCA_003647375.1 Deltaproteobacteria bacterium | reverse complement strand
TCCACGGCCCAAGCTCGGGTCCTGGTCGTCGATGACGACGAGGGCATGTGCTACACCCTCACCCGCATGGCCCAGGAAGAGGGCTATTATACGGATCAGGCGCATAATCTGAAGAAAGGATTAAGCTTGGCTCTATCGGGAAAATTTGACGTTCTCTTTCTCGATGTACGTATGCCGGACGGTAGCGGCCTCGATATCGTTCCCCGGCTACAGTCCATGTCCAACCCGCCGGAAATTATCATTATCACGGGTTATGGCGATCAGGGCGGTGCCAAGACGGCCGTAAAAAGTGGCGTGTGGGACTATGTTGAAAAACCAGCACGGATTGATGCCCTGAAATTGTCTTTAAAACGTGCTCTTCAATATCGCCGACAAAAAAAAACGTTGGACGATCCCCAGACGATGGATCGCAGTGGCATCCTCGGCCAAAGCTCCAAGCTCGGCATGTGCCTGGTACTCATGTCTCATGCTGCACGGAATCAAGCCAACGTATTGATCGGCGGTGAAACCGGCACCGGCAAGGAATTGTTCGCGCGCGCGATTCACAACAACAGTGACCGCGCCAAGCAGCCTTTTGTGGTTGTCGATTGCGCCGCGCTGCCTCAGAATCTGGCCGAGAGCATCATTTTCGGTCATGCCCGGGGCGCTTTTACCGGGGCGGAAAAACCTCACCATGGGTTAGTCAAACAGGCCGATGGCGGGACGCTTTTCTTAGACGAGGTGGGCGAATTGGCGCCTGCATTGCAAAAAACTTTCTTGCGGGTATTACAAGAAAAAAAGTGCCTGCCCGTGGGGGGGGAAGAAGAAGTCACAAGTAACTTTCGGTTGGTATCCGCCACCAACCGCGACTTGGAATACGAAGTCGACCAGGGCCGTTTCCGCCAGGATCTGCTCTACCGTTTGCGTACGATAACGATCGAAATTCCGCCGTTACGCCAGCGCCGAAAAGATATTCGAGATATCGTGGAACACCACACGGCTGAATTTTGCCACGACTCCGGGATTGCCTTGAAATCACCATCGTCTGAATTTCTGGAAGTTCTAGAACGCTACGACTGGCCGGGTAACGTACGCGAATTGATCAATGCCGTTGAAAGCGCTCTATCCATAGAACCCGGTTCTCCCACCCTCTACCCGAAACATATCCCTGAACACATTCGGACACAAATAATCACAAATGCATCAATCCATTCTGATACACCCCATGACAACTGGAACATCCTGTCGGTCAATTTTCCCGAAGAACTTCCCACCTTGAAAAGCTATCGCGCAGGAATCATTGAAACCGCCGAAATAAAGTATTTGAACGAGTTGATGAATTTTTGTGCGGGGGATGTCGATCAGGCCTGCCACGTATCAGGTCTCAAACGTGCCCGTCTCTATCAACTGCTGAAGAAATATGATATCGCTATAGGCAGCGAATCCTGAGATATGCCAGAGATCTGCAATTGTTCCTTGATACCCTTCTATCCCCTTAGGCAAGAGTTTTACCTGGGATCATCGACAGGTTTCCTGCCGGGAGCCGCAATCCCTCTTCGCTCGAGAAGGGAGCCCTCCAGGCGGTAGAAACTGGTAAGCGCCTTGAGATAGCTGACAACCGTATTCACTTCATTGATACGGTTAAGCAGAAGATCCCTTTGAGCCTGTGCGACAAGCAAATTTGTGGAACGGCCCACGCGGAATTTTTCGGTTTCAATGCGTAATTTTTCTTCCTGAAATTTTCTTGTGGCCGCACTGGCAGCTATCTGTTCCCTGGTTCGATTGACCTCGATGTATGCGTTGCGTATGTCCAGTTCAACCAATTGGAACAGATTTTCCAATATTTTTTCCGCCTGGTTCTTCTTGAGAAGCGATCTTCTACGCTGTGCCTTGGCGCTGCGGTTTCTTATGGGTTGTTCGAAGTTGAGACCCACAAGCACATCATAATTATCCCCAGGCAAATCGTCCACGGCGCCTGAAAAAGAATCTGCATATCCGGTCTTCCCAAGATTGATGAACAAATCCATTACAGGGAGCATTCCGTTTTTGGTACGAACAACTTCGAGCTCTTGTCTCTGGATGTCCAGTTTGGCCTGATTTATTTCCGGTCGCATGCGTTTGGCGACGGCTACGTGCTCCTCTATATCGTCGAGTTCAGCTTCCGGCAGCGCCGGGGGACGTACAATAGAAACCTCTCTATTCCAGAAGGATTCCCCCGGTGGATTTAAAAGACGAAGCAGGATAATCCGGTTCGACTCCAGCGCACTTTTTGTATTGATCAAGGCCTGCTTCTGGACAGCCACCTCAGCCTGAACAGCAGCAAGCTCGGCCTCTGCCATTACACCCACGCGAATCATCTCCTCGGTCTCGACAAGTTGCTGATTGGCAAGTTTCAAGGACTCCTCAACAATCTCGATTTCTCGCTGGGCCAGGGCATAGTCCCAATAGGCATTTTCGACCTGGGCAACCAGGGTTTCACTAAATCCCCTCAATTCGTAAATGCTGATGGCTGTTTCCAGTCTCGATTGTTGAATCCTTGCCTCATTTACCTCGGTGCCATACCCGCGCAGCAGGGACTGTGTAACCGATAAACCCACCCGTGCTTTTGCATAAGGATCGTCAGATCGATCTACATCTGTGACGCTACTGGAGAATCCCAGTTCCATAAAGGTACCCGTGGGAAAGTATTCTTTGAGAGAGATAGTGCCCGCGTAGACATCCGTGGTCGTATCTATAGTGCCGCGGCCCGTGATGCCCTGGTTCGCAACGTCATTTCGTCCTGCGGAAATTTCCCCACCTAAAACCGGGTCGAACACCGCCCGTTCCTCGTCCGTAAAGGTTTTCTGGATTGAGGGATTGAATCGTTCCACAATGAGTGAGGGATTGTTTTCCATGGCGCTCAGAATGGCGTCGTTCAAAGTTATCCGAAGTGGCCCGCTATCGGGAAGTGATCCCTCCCCGGCATTCTCAATCACAAGTTCATCTGGTGAATAAACATCCATGTCATCGGGGTATGGGGAAAGACTCGTATCTCCTGATTTTTTATCATACCCCATGAATATGCAGGACATGGGAAGTGTAGCAACCACTAAAATAAGGATAAAACCGATTCTTTTCTTAAATCTGTTCATTGTTTTCACATGGATTCCTTGCTGAGTTTCTTTCCTTCAACTAAAGTATAGATAGCGGGAAGTATAATCAGTGTAATCAGATTCGAACTGATCAGTCCTCCAATAATTGCCCTGGCCATGGGTGCTTGGGCGTCTCCCCCTTCACCCAAACCCATTGCCAATGGTGTCATGGCCAGTATGGTTGTCGAGGCGGTCATGAGAACGGGTCGAAGACGCCTTCTCCCGGCTTCTTCAATGGCTTCCCGAAGAGGGAATCCATCACGGCGGCGAAGAAGATTGATATGATCCACCAATAAGATGGCATTGTTCACAACGATACCACCCAGCATGATACAACCGATGTATGACTGAATGTTGAAGGTTGTATGGGTAAAAAAGAGCATGAATATGACACCGATGGCGGCCATGGGCACAGAAAACATCACAACAAAAGGATAGCGCAGCGATTCATAAAGAGATGCCATCACCATATAGACCAGAATGATCGCCAGTACAAAACTGATCAACAACTCCCGAAAGGCTTTTTGTTGTTCTTCGTAATCTCCGCCAAAAATGATAGTAAAATTCCTTGGTATGGGTACGGACTGTAAGCCCTTTCGAATATCCCCCAGGATGGAACCCATGTCCCGACCACGGGTATTGGCAGTTACGTAGGTCACACGCTCCTGGCTTTTACGCTCAATCAGAACCGGCCCCCGTCTCGGGTGAACCTGTACCACGTTTCTAAGAACCACCTGTTCACCGTCGGTGTTGGTAACGGGAAGGTCAAGGATGTCCCTTAATTCATTTTTCCCCTTGTCCGCGAGCTTGACACGTATGCGAAATTCGCTCCCGCCTTCCCGGTAATTGCCTGCTGAAGTTCCGGATAGAACGGTTTGCAGCATGTTGGCAATACTGGATATTGTCAGCTTCATGGCGGCGGCCTTTTGACGATCGACGATAATCAGTTCTTCAGGTGTTCCGGTTTCCCTGCTGATTCTGGTATCGGTGATGCCGGGTATGTCTATGATGACCTCTTCTACACGCAGTGCCAATTCATTGGATGTTTCGAGATCATATCCGTGTACTTCTATCTGAACCCGTTCTGTACCACCGGTGCCCATGCGAAGGATAAAGAGACCCCCTCCCGCCCGCGTACGGATTTTGGTTCCGGGAATGAGGCTGAGTTTTTTACGAAGGTCGGCTGCAATTTCATCACTGGATCGCGTGCGCTCTTTGAGTGGCTTTAAAGCAATACGCATGGAACCGGTATTGGAACCTCTGGCGCGCCAGCTGGAACCGCCCAGAAAGGATACGGTGTTGTCAATTTCAGGTACTGCCTCATAGACGATCTTTTCGATTTTTTGAAAAGCACGGTCCATCAATTCGAGCCGCGTCCCGACGGCCATTTCGGCATTGACCCTTACTTCCCCCTCATCGGATGCCGGCATCAGTTCAACACCGACATAGGGGATCAGAAAAAGGCTGCCGCCGAGTAGTAGAAATGCGCTGCCAACGATCAGAATGCGATGGTTGAGGGCAAATCCAAGAACACTTGTATAGGCATCTTCCAACTGCTGAAAAAAGCTTGCGCTTATTTGAAAAAACCATCCGCCAGTTGAATTTCCTGATTCGTTTCTTGAAGATATGGGCAATCGGATACGGGCTGCAAGCATGGGAACGAGTGTCAGTGCCGCCGCCAGGGAGCAGATCAGAGAAAAACCGATCACATACGAAAGCTGTTCAAACATGATCCCTGACATACCGCGGATAAAAATGAGCGGCAAGAACACGGCCAGTGTCGTCAACGTACTGGCAATGACGGCGGCGGTCACTTCCTGACTGCCCTTTATGGCCGCTGAAATTCGATCTTCACCCGATTCCCGGAGTCGATAAATATTTTCCAGTACCACGATGGCATTGTCCACCAGCATGCCGACACCAAGCGCCAGACCACCAAGGGTCATCAGGTTCAAGGTAAAACCGTTGAAGTACATCAGTGCAAAGGTGGCGACAATCGAAATAGGAATCGTTGTAGCGATGATGGCCGTACTGGGAATGTTTCTAAGAAAAAACAGGAGCACACATATGGCCAGGGCTCCGCCATAAAGAATGATGGTGCCGATATTCGTGATAGAGCGCTTGATATAGTCGGATGAGTCGATGATCGTGACAATCTGGATCTGGGGGAGATCACGGTTGATGCGTTCGATCTCCTGCAGCACACCCTTGGCGACCTCTACGGTGTTTTTCCCGGATTGCTTGCTGACGGACATTCGAATCCCGGGTTTATTGTTTACCCGGACGATTCGACTCACTTTTTCCCAGGCATCCTCCACACCGGCAATCTCTTTCAGCTGGATAGGAACACCGTCCCTGATGGCCACGACCGTATTTTTCAGCTCATCCAGGTTGTTGTAGATACCGCGTGTCCGGATGGTGACATCCTGCAAACCCTGCTCAATGGTCCCGGCAGGCAAGTTAATGTTTTCTTCTTTAAGACGTCTCAAGATCTGATCGATGGGAAGCCCCAGGGCCTTCATCTTTTCTGAATCCAGATTTACATGGATCTCACGGTCCAGGCCACCACGAATATCCAGAGATGCGACACCGGGAATTTTTTCAATACGGTTTTTTACCTGGTCATCAATGAGCTGTCTGACATGTATCGGGTCCAAATTACTGGACACACCCAGAATGAGTATGGGGAAAGCGGCGAGATCGAACTTCCGCAATCGGGGACGCTCTACTTCTTCAGGGAGACGGGGTAAGACACGGTCGAGACGGTCCCGGACATCATTGGCGGCTTCATTCAAATCGGTTCCCCAGGCGAAGGAGACCCGTACGCTGCTTTGTCCCTCGGCTGAAACCGATGTGACTTCATCGACACCGGGGACGGCACTCATGGCTTCCTCGATAGGGATGGTGATAAGTTCTTCAACTTCCTCGGGGCTGGCGTCTTCGTATCCAGCGGAGATACTCAATGTCGGATACGTGATGTCCGGCATAAGATCAACGGAAAGCCGCGTCAGCGAAATGGCTCCGATGATAATAACAATCAGGGATGCCATGATGGTCAGCACAGGACGTTTAACGGAAAAACTGGAGACGTTCATGATGGATGCTTCCGTAGGGTTCGTTTGTCCTTTTACAGTTGGGTTTTTGTGTCTTTTGCAGGCTGTTTATCTGTCGCCTGGTTGTCGGGAATGATGATAGAAGCGCCATCTTCCAGAAGGTGCTGTCCCAAAACAACCACTGAACCGACCATGGCGGGTGTGCGTATTTCAGATATTTTACTGTCCATAATGCCGAGTGTAACCGGAACAAACCTTGCGGTTTTCCCATCTGGGTCGACAATAAAGACACCTTGTAAAGTGTTTCGTTTGATTACGGCAGCGGTCGGAACCACGGTAGCATTTTCATATTTTTCGAACTGAATTTGAGCCCGGACAAACATGCCTGGTTTTAAGATCTTCCGGGGATTGGGTATTTCTATTTCGATCCTGGCTTCTCTGGATTTTTCTTTCAGGATCGGTGCAATTCGAACCACCTTTCCAGAAAATGAACGATCCGGAAATGCATCGGTTGAAATCACGGCCTTCTGGCCGACGCTTATTTTGGGATAGTCCTGCTCGATGACATGAATGGCGGCGATAAGTTTTCCAATATCTATGATGGAAACAATCGGCGTATTGGGCGCCAGCATGGCACCCTCATCCACAAATCGCTCTCCGACCACCCGGCATCCGGCGCTGTTATTGTCGGGCACATGAATTTGTGTGTACTCGAGACGTACATTGGCAACCCTCATGGCAGCCTCGTTCTGGGCTACCCTGGCGATGGTCACTTTCAATTTTGCCCCCTGCGCTTTCATCTCGGATAAGGATGCATCCAATTGCGATTCAGAGGCAATCTTTTTTTTTCTCAAGGCAACAGCCCGCTCATATTCCCGTTTGGCGTTTTCCAGGGCATTTTCCTGTTCCAGGAGATTGGCCCGCACGACTTCGAGTTCAGCCTTGGCCTGGCTGACCTGCTGTTTGTATTCCGCGTCATCCAGGACAGCTATCAACTGTCTGCTTTGAAGTTTGTCGCCAATATTGACCCATATTTTTTCAAGTCGCCCTGCAATTTTGGGGGCCATGATAAATGCCGCGTTGGGGTACAACGAGCCGCTGTACCGGCCAATATCCTGAACCGTTGCTTGCCGAATAGGTGCGATTTCAACTGCAACAGGTACCTTTTTTCGCTGACGCTTGACGACTTTTTTATCACTGTTTACATGTTGATAGATCTGCCAGCCTAAAAAAGATATCCCCAGTAAAAGAAGAACAGTAAAAAAATATTTCTTCATGGCAACGATATGTCCTGGTTTAAGATGATAATTGCTGCACTGGTTATCAAAAATACCTGAGTGCAAGCCATCAACAATAATTATTTGCTTTTTGGAAATGGATCAAGCATAAAAACAAACAGATACCTCTTTTATTGATCTTCGATGTGAATCCGGGAATCAAGTAATGGTCAAAGCTTCTCGTGAATTTCAGGTTTTTGTCAAACCGATTGGCTCCATATGCAACCTGGACTGCCACTATTGCTACTATCTCGAGAAAGAACAACGCTATGAAAAGGGCAAGCCATTCCGTATGCCCGAGGAAATCTTAGAGCAGTACATCGTCCAGCATATCGAAGCTTTCCCCGGACCGACTATCAATTTTTCCTGGCATGGTGGAGAACCGACCCTGTTAGGCGTGGACTACTTCCGCAAGGTTGTAGAACTGCAACACAGGCATCAGCCCCCTGGCCAGCACATCACCAATGGCATTCAGACCAACGGCACGCTCCTGGATGAGAACTGGTGTCGGTTTTTAGCAGATGCGGGGTTTGGTGTTGGTCTAAGCCTGGACGGTCCCGAATACCTGCATGATCGGTACCGCTTGACCAAACGCCAAGAGCCCACACATGAACTGGCGATGCGTGGATATAACCTCTTACAACAACACCGAATTCCCATGGATATCCTCTGTGTCGTCCATTCACATAACGTTCAGTTCCCCATCCAGGTTTACACGTTTTTCAAGCAGATCGGGGCGCAATATCTAACTTTTTTACCCTTGGTCGAGCGACAACCCGTTGCTGACCTTGGTGCCGACCGGCGTT
>QMMS01000204.1 GCA_003647375.1 Deltaproteobacteria bacterium | reverse complement strand
GGGATGCTCGATGTTTACAGAATCGATAACCAATGCTCTTCTAAAAATGGCCGTTGGAGATAAATCGACGGAAAGGCCGGCAATGCGGACAAGATCATCATCCTGCTGGTCCTTGACGGTGATATCTCTTAAGGACAACTGAGCCTTATGCAACGACAAATGATGATGCGCAACCGTCACCCTGCCGGGTATCATGGCGTTGAGTTCTTTTAGGAGCAGTGAACGGCAATGGGTAGAATTGACATACCACACCACTCCTGCAAGCAATGCCATGCAGCCCAGGCTCAATCCGGTTAAAATAATGACAACCGCTTTTAATCGATTGCTTATGTTCACACCCGTTCCCCAGGCAATATTTTATATACTGCAATTAGGTATGTTTACTAATAAAGTCGTCAGTTTTCACGCAGAGCTCAGATTATAATTGATTTGCATTCTATGCAACCTTGGATTTATATATAGCAATAGAAGTCTTGCCAACACCTAAATATTCGGTTAATTTATAAAAAAAGACAACAATATTCAACTAGCTTCTTGACAAAATAGCAATCAGTGAGTAGTAATGAATAAAAATGATTGGATTGTTTACTTGATTCGATGTTCCGATAATTCACTTTATTGCGGCATAACGAATCATCTCACCAAACGTTTAAAAGCACACAATTCGGGAAAAGGTGCAAAATATACTAGAACCCGCAGGCCTGTTGCACTTGAAGCCATTAGTCACAAAATGACTAAAAGTGAAGCTTTGAAACTCGAATATTATATCAAACAGGTCCCTGCCCGTAAAAAAGTACCCGAACTTACAAAACAGGAGGCAAAAATGGCAGTAGATTTGAAAAAACAGTTGCAACAGGTGAGCAAAGAGATCAAAGCATTTTCAAAGAAAGTTGAAAAACTGGTAGCCGCTGCAGAAAAGGCAGCCAAGCCTAAAATAGCGGCAGCAAAAAAAGTAGCTCCCAAGAAAGCAGCTCCCAAGAAAGCGGTAGCAAAGAAAACGGCAGCAAAAAAAGCACCCGCCAAAAAGGCCGTAGCTAAGAAAACCAAAGCAAAGAAAACGGCGCCTGCCAAAAAAGCAGCACCCAAGAAAAAGGCGCCCGCTAAAAAGGCAGCCAAGGTAACCGCCGCCGATGCAGTTCTTAAAGTCGTCAACAGGGCCAAAAAGGGTGTCAATACAGCCGCGATTATGAAAAAAACAGGATTTGACAACAAGAAAGTTGCCAACATCATCTTTAAGCTGAAAAAACAGGGCAAAATCAAAAATCCTGAAAAAGGACTCTACGTCAAAGCATAGACAATGCCTGCCCTAAAATGTCAACTTAGGGGCTAATTTGGTTTAAAACCCTCCGGCAGACGACTGCCGGAGGGTTACCTAACATATGACCTGCATTCTGCGGCATTTAGGTATGAAAAGCCTGCGTAGCAAATTTTTTCTCCTTATTCTCGTCCCCGTCATCATTGTACTCGCCTTTCTGGAAACCAGAAACTATCGTACGGCCCGCAACCTGTTGATTGAACAAATGGACAAGACCGCCAGGAACTACATCTGGGCCGCATCTGAATCCCTTTCAGGTAACATCAGTGCTATCCGGACCCTCTTGAGGCTGGAGGCCATCAGCGAAAACATCACCGCTAAATCCGATGCAGAACGACACCGGCTGTTTGTCACATTGACCCGTCGTCTCGGCCCGGCTGTGACTTCCGTATATATGGGCTACCCGGACGGAAGGATGATCAGAGGAGCAACCACCGCATTACCTGCGAATTATGACCCGCGCCTGCGGCCTTGGTATCAAGGTGCCCTCCAGCTATCGGAAGGAACCATGGATGGTGTGACATCGCCTTATATAGACGCCGGGTCCGGCCATCCAACAATCACATTTTTTCGGAAAGTCGTACATGCGGATCAGTCATTTGTTGGGGTTCTTGGCGTTGATATCGACGTTGAAGTTGCCTCCAAATCCCTGACCGCAGAACATCCGGCGCCGCCCGGCGGGTTGAAAAGTCTTGTAAAGTCGGATGGCACTATTTTGATCCACGTCGATCCTGCCATGGTTGGCACCAATATAAATTCCATCGATGACCCCTTGCACAAGCATTTATCAAAGGATATTCGCAAGCTGGAATTGGCCTCACAGCAATACATGGAAAAAAGGCAAGACACCATGTGGTTTGGCGGATTCCACCGGGCTGAAGGAACCGACCTGGTATTGGTATTCATGGTACCGGCAGACAGTATATTGAAACCGCTCAACAGGCTGCACATTGAAATGATCGGTTTTGGCACAGCCCTGGTTGTACTGCTGATTGTCCTGCTGGTGCTCATGCTGCGAAAAATCACCTTTCCTTTGCTTATGCTCACCCGATCTGCCGTTCGCATTTCCCACAACGGTTCCTACCAGGACCCGCTCGATGTCAATTCCCGGGACGAGGTTGGCAAGCTGACCCGGGCATTCAACTCCATGATGGAAGGTCTGCGTCAGAGGGATTTTATCCGTGAAACATTCGGCCGCTATGTCACCAAAGAAGTGGTTGAACAGCTGCTGGAGACGCCGGATGGCCTTAAACTCGGCGGCGAAAGCCGTGAAGTTACGATCATGCTCAGTGACCTGCGCGGGTTCACACCGCTCACCGAGCACCTGGAGCCTGACCAGGTCGTCAACCTGCTTAACCGCTATTTCGGAGAAATGGAATCCATTATTTCCGTTCACCAGGGTACCATCAATGAATTTTTGGGCGATGCCATTCTCACGTTTTTCGGCGCACCCGTGCACCATGCGGACCATGCTCAAAAGGCGGTCAGCTGTGCAGTCGCCATGCAGCTGGCTATGCGTGATTTTAATACCCGGAATGAAGCTATTGGACTTTCACCGCTCTCCATGGGGATCGGTATCAATACAGGCAACGTCATCGTCGGCAACATCGGAAGCCAAAACCGGGCCAAATACGGTGTGGTGGGACACACCATCAACCTGACCTCACGGGTGGAGGGGTCTGCCATGGGCGGACAGGTGTTGATTACCGAATCGACTTTTGAAAAGATCCGTTTGAATATCGAAACACGCGGTACCCGCACGATCAACCTCAAAGGCGTTGACCAGGGGGTAACCATTTACGATGTAAAGGCCGTCACCAAACCAACCCCCCTGGAGCTCCCGGATGAGGAGCCTGCAGCAGACTCACTCGCGAAACCCATACCCGTAGATGTACATGTGATGGAAAACAAGGAGGTCGGTGCCGAACCAATGCAAGGCCTCCTGACCTCGTTCTCTCCAACGTGGGCCTGTGTCATTCTATCAGGTGAAATCGAAATTGCCCGGGAAGTCCGCCTGGACATACCAAACCCGGCCTCGGAGAAACCGGTCGGCGTGTATGCCCGGATAGCGTCCCTGAATCAAGGCCCCAAAGGCTTTGCCCACTGGGTGAGGCTATCTTATCTACCACCCGAAACGGAACACCTCATCCAGCATCTAAGCCGAAAACCCATATGAAAAGGCCCTCAGGCAAGCATGACGAGGCCCGCCACCCAGCTTGTTGCATCGTTATCAGATAAATTTGATTTTTCCGCTTTTGATGCCGACCATCCGGAAGACAACATCAGTTGCGTGACATCGATGCCAAAACTATCGTTGCAAAAGCCGGAGGGTAAATATGTAAATAAAACTGGTATAATATCATCGATCGTGATGCCATAGGGCTGCCCATGATATATTGATGTACTATGGATCATCCTTGTTCCAGACAGTGGCACGAAAAGAAGGGTAGAATGAATAAAACGCTCGTTATAATAACCAGCGGCACTCGTTACTGGGTTGGAATACATCGTGCAGCTGAACAAACGACTGATTTAGGGTGGGCATGGAATTATATGGACGATGGCCTTAAGTCCCCAACATGGAGATCGAGTGGGCTAGCCGGGGAGCCTTGGACAATAAGTTACTACAGTGAAGAATCGGCCTATATAGTAAACGGGGAAATCGTTTCAATAGTCACCAACAAACCGGTAACGCCTGTTCTTATTAGCCCGCTAAATGAGGATGTCCTTAGCAAAACCCAAGAAATAACATTGATGGCCAGCCCCTTCAGTGATCCGGATGATCATACTCTCTATGGGACAAGTTGGCAGATAAAAGCTAACAACGACACTGTTGTACACTTTTCTGAAGAAATGTGGCCAAACAGCAAGGAGTACCTCAACATCCCTGCTGGAACACTTCTTCCAGGTCTTAAATATTTATGGAAAGTTCGGTATGCGGATTCTAATGGTGATATTTCTGAGTGGTCTGAAGAATCAACATTCAAAGTTGGTACCTCTGTGCCCGAGAGCCTTCCTGAAATTCCTGCCGGAATTAAATTGGAAGATTTCGGCATGATATCGATCGTACACTGGCCGGATAATCCGTCGCCCACAGCTGTGTTCAACATCGATTATAACGCACGCTACTGCAAGTTTGGAACCTATGATCCAATCACTGGCTCTTACATTGAGTATGGTGAAAATATTGAGATGGAGCCGGGTAAAGCTTACTGGGTTTTAACCCGGGAGCTCAGATGGCGAGTATCCCGAAAACATATAATGTTTTTGTAGCGGTTAAAGACAAAGTAGGAAGAATCTTAAAGAAGTTTTTCCTAAAACCCAACGAAGCCATTGCCGACGACACCCCGCCCATGCCTATGGGGAAATTTGGTGACAGCGTGGATTCTGTGTTCGAAGGATGTTTTATTGAAATCTTGAGATATTAATAATCACCTACAACATATCTGCAATGAAATTAGCTCTAACCGTATTTTTTTAGAATTGATTTGATGATAATCAAGCCATATTTTGTCCGTTTTTGACACCTTCATAACATACCTCCTTTTGCTAAAATGTTTGACAATGGCCCAATGCCAAAGCTATTCTACGATGTCCAAAGCATATCGGCAATAATTTCGTTTAGTTTGATAACTCGACCTTTCTCCATCAATCACCACACGGGGATCCGAGGTTTATTATCGAAATCTTCGGCTTCGAATAATTTCCATAGACCACAAGATATGGTATCAGTAATTTTATATAACTGGTGATTATCCATAGTATTATCACTTGGAGAGAATATGGAACTACTAAACAAGGAAACCATCGAGACCATTTTTGAAAAGGCCACAGAGATACTGGCAACCGTTGGCGTAGAATTTGAAATGGACAGCGCCGTAGAGCTGTTTAAAAGAAATGGTGCCAAAGTAGAGGGGAAAAAAGTCTTTATCTCTCCGTCTTTGTTAACAACGGCCTTGGATTCACTTCCAAAGGTTAAGTATATTCCAACACACAACAAAAGACTGGTTGCGGCATCCCCATTTTCCAATACCCCCATGATTATAGATGATAGCACTGGGAAAATTCGACGTGGCAATGTTCAGGATGCCGTTAAAATGTATCAGCTGGCCGAAACTTGTTATCTATATGAGTCTATAAATCCCGGAGTAGTGGACCCTGAAGGCAACGACAGCGAAGACCAGTATATCGGTCAGATCGCTATGATGCTGAAATATTCAGATAAATTCCCGAATTTAAGCTTGCGGGCCACAAAATCAAGCGCAAAAAATGGCGATGTTTACACAAGTGCCAAAAAAGCGATCCAGTTGATCAAAGAGATCAAAGGCAATGGCAACTCCCCGGTTATGGCACAGGGAATCTGCCCCATGGCCCCTTTATCATATGATGAAGAAAGCCTGATAAATATAACCGTTTTGGTTGAAGAAGAACAAGATATAACGATTTTCCCTTGTACCTTATCTTTTATGACTGGCCCCGAAAGTCTGTTGGGGATGGTTGTTCACGATATTGCCATTTGTTTGGCAGGAGTAGTTTATGTTCAGCTGCTCAAGCCTGGTATAGGTGTATCCTTCAGTAATTTTTCTACAATGACAGACATGCGATCTTTACAACCGGCTTACGGCAGTCCCGAATTCCTTCAAATTCAGATCATGTTTTATGAAGTTTGCCTGCATTTTGAAATGAACTGTGTTCTTTGCGGGTGCTTGTCTGACGGCACCCGAAATGATTATCAAGGCGGATTTGAATCCTGTTTCACCTCAATAGCACCCTTTTATATGACCCGTGTAGAGGAAATCTGGTGTTATCCTGGCATTATGGCTGCATTTGCAGGGGGAAGTTTTAATAAAATGATTCTGGATGAAGAATTAATGATCAACTGCAATCGAACACTTCATGGACTGAACCTTTCTTTTGATCCTATGCTCAATGACAAACTGGCAGAATCTTTGGAGACAAAAAGCTTTCTGACGATCGGCTCCCCAGCCATCTACAGAAAAGAACAGAGAGTAAGTAATATTTTTGATAAACAAGGAATAGACCCAAATAATTATTCTTCGGAAATACCGGTAGATGTAAATATTTCTAAAGAAATCCAAAAAAGATGTGCGGCCTATGCTCTTCCGGATAGAAGCAAAGCACAAATAAATCAGTTGCAAAAATATCTGCCAACTCAATGTAAATATTAACATCAATTCCAAGATGTATCATCTTCTTTAACCCTTAACCATATGGTTTTCTCTCTTGGCAAAGCAGTTCAAGTGGAAATTAATATACAGCCTGAGATGGATGCAGGCCTTTCTACCTACAGTGCCAAGCAAATGTACGAGCGTCCTCGCCCATTCCTGGTTAACGGAGAGCCAATATGCACGCCGGATAAAGTTGAAAGCTTGAAGGAGAGCGGTTCCTACCCATCCGGGCATACCGCTATTGGATGGGCCTGGGCTCTCATCCTTGCAGAGATTGCCCCCGAACACGTCAACGAAATAATTGCACGAGGGCGGGCCTTCGGTGAAAAAGGAAGGTTCTAAACGACAAGCGCGGCCATATCCCTGCCGAAGACGCCTACGCGGTCCCCGGAATTGAGGGGTATGTCCAGGTTCCAATCCAGAGGGTTGTCGGTAGCCCCCTGGTATCCTAACCAGCGGGCCATATTGCTGCGGGCAGCCAACAGTTTGGCATTTAAAAATATGCTGTGGGCATCTTCAGCGGTGACACCGATGCGCCCCAGCAGTGACCTCAGTGTTTCACCCGCGTCAGGGGGTAGATGTAATATGCCGGTCTCCTGCATTTCACCTATGGTCGATTGCCGGCGCAGTTTACCGTATAAACGAATTTCGATCATTTAGCTCACCACCCATACAGCACAGTTATTCATGAGTTCCATGAGTTTGCCGCTGAAGCGACCCCGGATGTGTGCTTCGAAAAAAGTGGCATCATCCCTGCGGCCTGCGACAATGGTTCCAAAATTACCTTCTCTGGCCATGTCAACCACCTGTTGGATGACACCGCCTTTAGCCATGACAAACTCCCGGTTGATCCTTTCCGCGCTGACACCGGCAGCCATCAGGCGCTGGGCGGCCTCCTCCATGTAAGGCTTGAATCTGTTCTCACGATACCTTTTCCAGCCCTCTTCATCCGTATCGATATCTTGTGACGTGTTATAGGACCGGAAGAAAGATTTTGGAATAAGGCAGTGGCATAGCGTCACTTCAGGATTGGCCGAGCCGGCCAGGGCAGCAACACTGCTGACCCCCCGCATGGATTCGATGGATTCATCCAGGGCGATGAGGATCTTGCCCGGGTCAGGCTCGCCACCCACAATGATCGTGGGAATGTGCTTTACCTTATAGGCAAGTTTGCTGGCCATGCTGCCGATCACCAGATCCTTGAAACGGCTGACGCCGGTTCTGCCGATAACAATGGCCCGGTAATTCTGATAGGTTTCCTGGATGATGTCCTTGAAGACGCCTGTCCGCTTGACCCGCGTGTGAACCCTGACATCATCCTGGCTAAAACCGGCATCCTCCAGTATCTTAAAAGCCTTTTCCTTGAATTCACCGATGGTCAGTTGATGGTTGGCCAGCCACCCCATAACCCGCTTTTTCTTGGAGCGGTATAGAGGATTTTCGTCCATGTCCCAGAACACCTCCGGGAATCCCGTGCCCACATAAAACAGCACCAATTCAGCCTGCTCGGCCGGCATCACTGCCCCGGCATAACGAACCGCTTCAAGCGCCTGGTCGGAACCATCCACCGCCACAAGTATTTTATATTTGACCTTCCTTTGCATGAGGCTCCCTTAAAATACCGTTTCGCCTTGTATGGGCAATGTTTGTTGCATCAAATTTCATGTAAAATTCAGGATCAGCCGCGCCACTCCATATCATCCACAGTCGTCTTGAAGTCCGGCGCCACAACATCCGGCAGTTCCTGATCCTTGGTCTTCTCCAGGTCCTCGGGTGTGGGTTTGCCCACAAACACCAAACGCTGGCGCTTACACTT
>QMMS01000203.1 GCA_003647375.1 Deltaproteobacteria bacterium | reverse complement strand
CAAAAACGCTTCAAGGGGAATGACCCGTGAACTGGCATTGATAGAAGAGACGGCATCGAGAAGTTGTTTTTCGTCCTCGCCGGTGGCGCTGCTGATCACATAGAAAGAAACATCATTTTTTTCGGCGATTTGCCTGGAAATCTCTTTGGGTTTCTTGCCGACATCGCTCACTACAAGCTTGCCGTCACTGAAAAGAAGCACCACTGTTTTCCCGGATAGCCCTGCGATAATCGTTCGCAACTCGCTCAGCCCTTTTCTCAGGTCGGTCCCCCCTTTGGCTTCGTCGGGCAGTTGATCGATGGCATTGCGAAAGCCTGCCCGATCATAACGCTGCATCTCGGAAATAGCTCTAAAGGGACGCGTATACAGATAAAGACCTGCAGTAAATCCCAGGTCCGGCAGCAGCTCGTTTCTTAATTTCAGGAATTCTTTGGCCACTTCCAACTTTGATTTGTTCGTGCCCGGAAGCGTTTCCTGCATGGTTTTGGAAGAATCGAACAAGATGATAAAATTGTCGGCATTCTTAATAAAATCAATCTTGGTCAAAATTTTCCCCTGGATCATATCTTCGGTAATAATCTCCACAGCACCTGCCGTGCCAACACCCCATACCGCCAGTGCGGTTACCAATAGAAACATAATTACAATTTTTCTCATAGCCTTTTACTCCTTATTATTGATGATTGTTTTATTCTCGTAAAGAAACTGTACCATTCCGATTAACTTGCAATATCATCACAGTTTGCCGACTTATAATGGTCACTGAATAAGTTCTCGTCAAGTTTTATGATATATTCAGGTTAGACTTGTTGGCATTTACCTACTCAGGTGATCAATAAACGCTGCGATGGTCCGGTACACCCTGTCTGACCCTTCGCCCAGAAGAATCCCGTGCCGGTCGAAATTGAAAAGGGTATATCTTTTATCCACCGATCCCAAGCGCTTGAATATCTTTCGCGATCCTTTCGGATTTACGACCGGATCGTTCTCCGATTGGACAATTAAGGCAGGCACGGTGATATCCTCCAGGAGAGGATAGAGCGATTCCATCAAATTTTCTATTTCACTGACACCTGAGATGGGATTTCGAAAATAATTGATGTGAGGGTTTTCGGGCAAGTTGTTGACAAATTCTTTTTTGCCGGCACCCGTCCCGATTCTGTCCATCAGATGATTCCATGCATCCAGCGTCGATGCAAAGCGTGCCCCGAGATCCTGTAGCCGGAGAGGGGCCGCAATGGCAAACACGCCGGACAGACCCTTTGCCCGGGCCGCAATATGGAGCGCCAGACCCGCACCAGTGGAAAAACCGCCGATTACGACCCTCTCACAAATGCTGCTGATCAAGGCATACCCCTCTTCAACGGAAGCGAGCCAGTCCTTGTAAGTTCGCTGTGCTAAATCTTCCGGGGACGTTCCGTGCCCCTTCAAACGCGGCGTATATACCCAGAATCCCTTGCGCTGAAGATATTTGGCCAATCCCTGAACTTCGAGCGGTGCCGCCATGTACCCATGGGAAAGAACGACGCCAACACGCTTTGACCTGCCCTTGAACAGGGCCGGCATTCCCACAGCCCGATCCTTGGTTTCCTTTTCGACGAAAAATGCCTTGTAGTCTGTATCATACTCATTTATGGCTTTCTCGAGAAGACTGCGCACAACTTTTCTGCGAATCATAAAGGACGGCTGCCAGGCAATTCTTCGGACCAACCGTTGGAATTTGATCAAGGGCTCAACCTCATTGGCGATGACCGAAACCAGGTTCTGAATCCGCGCGAGATGAAAATTCAACACCACACCGATGGGGTGAAGTTTAATCAGATTGCCGCCCTGTTCCTTGACAAAGCCCTGTTCCTTTGCCAGGGATATGAAATCCCGGCACTTGCCGTAGCCATCATCCACCAGCAGATGGGTCTGTTCTTCGTTGAGACTACTGTGACAATAGACATTCATCTTCCGGAGTGATGAAGATGCTGCCAGAAAAACGCGTCTTCTCAGGTCCTGCTTCTTGATGCGGCTGAATGGAAATAATTTCAGCATGGATGCAAAGATGTGATCATGGTTCAAGGTTGTCAAACTGTAGATGTCAGTCATATACCGCTGCATGACTTTCAAGGCGGACTTGCGCAATTTTGCCTTTGAGGGCAACGGGTCATCGAACTGAAACGGTCTCTTGGACTGGATATCCTTCTGGATGGCTGGTTGGTTCAGGTATGCATCGACTTCTATGGGTTTACCGAAACGAATATCCATGTCGACTCCGGATAGCAGCATGTGCCCTTCGGTCATGAGCTCTTCGATCAATCGATCGGATATGTTTTCAACCAGGCTTTTGGCAATATTACTCAAGGCGTTTTCTCTGGCCCGCACCGGATAATAGGTAATGTTGACAGGCACCAGCCGGGTTCCTGTCCTGGAAACATCTGCCATGGATTCTATCCGAAAGAGATCCAGGAGGCGATCGGCCTCTTCCGGGTTTGACTTGTTCATGGTAAGGAGCCGCTGGCGATAAAACTCGGTCCGCATCGCCAGGGTGGCCGCACCGGTGTGAGGTGGGTGCTTTCCACCGGCAGAAGAGATCATGAAGCGCCCTTTTTCTATGATCTTTTTATTTTTGACCATGCGACCTTCCGGAAATATGATCCACATGGCTTCGCCGGTGAGGAGCGTTTTCACGATCAAATGATCTCGATCCGGATTTTTTACAGAGACAGCGCCGATGTTGTCCATATAAGTGCCAAAGGCGCCCTTAAAAAATTCAGCTGCCGCCAGAGACCAGATGGGTGTCTGAGTCAACCGGAAAAGATGGGTTGGCAAGACAAATGTCTCAATCCTGGTAAAATGGTTGACCACAAATATGTTGTTGCCGCCGGGGATATTTTCCGTACCGTGCAGGTTTACACGGGTCCGAGAAAGGTTTTCGAGCACCTTCACAAACAGTCCTGTGGTGCGGTATGCAAAGCGGTTCATTGTATTGACATTGCTCCCAACAACCCTTAGACCTAAATCAGCGGCCATCGGCAGAGTTGGTGACTCGTGATGGGGATTGCCGCAATGTTTGCGGCCTTGACATTCGTTCGGTTAAGGATATATATCGGAACTGTCAGCCGTGAACCTTGACCAGTATGCGGTAACCGACAAGTCGGCTTTAGACACTATAGACCATAGGCTGTAGACTGTAGGGTGTGAGCAGCTAAATGTCAAACAATCTATAGCCTACAGCCTGATAACAAGGGTTCATGTTATGCTGCATTTTAAAAAAAATAAAGCCTAATTTCAATATTCTTAATATTTGAAACGCTATTTTTGGAGGTGTCCGTGTATTCCAAGATTCTCATTCTGAAATTTTCCAAAACCGTGGCTGAAAAACCGATTGTCTGCAACCTGGTCAAAAACCATGACCTGACATTCAATATCCTGAATGCCGCCATTCTACCCCAAAGAGAAGGCGTCATGGTCCTGGAGTTGACCGGACCAAAAAAGAATTTTTCCGAGGGCACCCAATACCTGAAAGACATGGGTGTCCAGGTCCAGAATGCATCCCAGGAAGTCAAACGCATAACAAAACAATGCACCCACTGCGGGGCATGTACGGCCGTATGTCCCACGGGCGCGCTGTCAGTGGTACGGCCGGAAATGAAAGTTGAATTCAATCAGAAAAAATGCAGCATCTGCGAACTATGCGTCCCGGCCTGTCCCACGCGGGCGATGCAGATTCGTCCAACCAACACAATCTTTTTCGAATGAGAAAAATTGCCGTTCTGCTCAGTGGCGGAGTCGATTCCCTGGTAACCGCACGCATCCTCAAGGATCAGGGGCATTCCATTTTCGGAATCCATTTTGTTACGGGGTATGAACCTTCCGACGGTGCGACGTTCCCAGGAGAAACATCTTCTTCCACAACCTCCGTTATCAAACCTCTGGAAGCCGCTGCCGTTATCGTTTCCCGGCTGCGCGATCAATTAGAAATCCCCATTGAAATATTCGACGCCCGTAAGGCGTTTCAATCGGTTGTCGTAGATTATTTTGTTCGTACTTACCAGGAAGGTCGCACGCCGAATCCCTGCATGGTATGCAATCCATTCATTAAATTCGGTGCCTGTCTGTCCCTTGCGGCAAAACAGGGCGCATCACATCTGGCAACAGGCCATTATGCCCGTGTCAAAAAGGACAGCAATGGCTCTTTCCACCTTTTGCGCGGTAAAGATCATAAAAAAGACCAGTCTTATTTTCTGGCCGGACTGAACCGGCAGATACTGTCAAAGGCCATATTCCCCCTGGGAGAGTTTACCAAGGCAGAAACCATCGCACTATCCCAAAAATCGGGTTTAAAACCTGTCGCGCCCAAAGAAAGTCAGGACATCTGTTTCATCAGCGACTGCACCTACAGCGAATTTCTGGAACAGCAACCCGGGTTCAAGGGTCAGAAAGGACTCGTCGAAGATATTCACGGCCATGTCATCGGTGAGCACCAGGGGCTTCATCACTATACCATTGGCCAGCGACGGGGTATCAATATTCCGGCATCCGAGCCCTACTATGTCATATGCATGGATGCTGAACAAAATCGACTGGTGGTGGGATTCAAGCAGAATGCGTTTTCAGATACCGCCTACGTAGAAGAGATTCAGTGGATTCACGAACCGCCGCCGAAGCCCATCAGCGTAATGACGCGCATACGCTATCGGCACGAAGCCGCACCGTCACAACTTACTCCCCTTGGCAAACGGACCGCTCGCATACGCTTTGAAGTGCCTCAAGCCGCCATAACACCAGGTCAGGCAGCCGTTTTTTACGATGGAGACGAGGTATTAGGGGGTGGATGGATTACGGCTTAAGTAGATACCCGGGTCCAAAGGGCCCGGCACTGGGTTACCTCTATAAGGAGCTTTATCACCAAGTATATGAACCAAAGAAATCAGAAGTCGGAATTTCGTAAAGCGCTATATTGTTTTAATGCTGGAGAACGAATGAACATCGAACATCGAACGTCCAACGTCGAATTTTGAATTTAAAAAGATGAAGAAACAGAAATAATTCGGTATTGGTTTTTTGTTTTCATTCGACATTGGACGTTCGATGTTCGATGTTGGACGTTCATCTTTATAAAATCATCATTGTAAAGATTTGTATTCTGACTCCTGGATTCTTTCTCGGACTCATGTTGGTAAAGCCAAATGTCTCTGACTCCCGCGTAGCGGTATCTTTGATGGTCCCAAAAGACCAGGTTTTTAGTAATGGAATATAGCCAATCACGAAAACACGAATTTTTTATGGTCTTTTTCGTGATTTCATACTTTCGTGATTTCGTGATAAAATTTGATATATAGTATTAACCCGGCGAATAAATAGCCAACCCCGTCATGCCGGACTTGATCCGGCATCCAGTGTTCTTCTGGATTTTCGCCCCCTTCCTGGTAAGGGGCAGACATGCGGGAATGACAATCTGCTATTATTTATCCGTCGGAATACTATTAATTATTTCATTTAACATCAGTATGTTGTTAATCAATACCTCACCTATCACTATAGGTAAGGTTAACCCATGGTTTCATAACTATTGACAATGGCTAAACCAAGAAAAAAACCCTCATTTTCCATCATCACCCTTGGCTGTAAGGTCAACCAGTTTGAATCTGAGACCATCACCCAAGAGCTGAAGCAATCGGGATTTCAGAGGATCGGCAAAATCAGATCTTCCGATGATAGCGGGACCGACACCTGTATCATCAATACATGTACGGTCACCCATAAAGCCTCTATGCAGTCGCGACAAGCCATCCGTCAGGCCATCCGGTCCAATCCGAATGCCACCATCATCGTCACAGGATGCCTCGCACAAACCGATCCTGACAATATCCGACAAATCAGAGGCGTCCATCGAATCGTAGGACATGCAGAGAAACACCGGATCCCTGAAATAATCCAATCCACCGACCTGCAGCCCGTCGCCCCGTCAACAGCCGAAAAGCGTTTCCAACCCAATCCACCTGAAAAATCGGCATTTTCTCCTTTTGGAAACAAAACCCGTCCATTCCTGAAAATTCAAGACGGTTGCGACGCCTTCTGTACCTATTGCATCGTTCCCTATGCAAGGGGCCGTCACCGCAGCATGCCCTTTGAGGATGTGCTGACTTCCGTTCGAACCATCCAGGAAGCCGGTTTTCATGAGGTCGTCCTGACCGGCATTCACCTTGGATGTTATGGCACGGACCTATCTCCGGCAACCCATTTAACCGAGCTTCTGACCGTCCTACGGCATCAGAAAGCCATCGACAGAATCCGCCTCAGTTCCATTGAGCCCCTCGAAATCACAGACAAACTCATTGCCCTTGTATCTGCATCGTCCACACGGCCGGGACACATCTGCCGGCATTTTCACATACCCATGCAGAACGGGGATGACACCATTTTAAAACGGATGCACCGGCCTTATGGGCAGATAGACTTTCGAAAACGGATCGAAGCAATACACCGGGCTCTACCGGAAGCCGCCATCGGTGCAGATGTGATGATTGGGTTTCCCGGTGAAACCGACAAGGCATACCAAAACACCCTCTCCTTCATCAGAAGCCTCCCTCTTTCCTATCTGCATGTATTCCCGTTCTCGCCCAGAAAGGGGACCCCGGCACACGAATTTCCTGATCGGGTGCCGCCGGACATCGTCAAGGATAGGTGCCGGGAAGTGAGGACGTTGGGAAACCGGAAAAGGCTGGCTTTTTTCGAAAAACATATTCATACCGAGGTAGAAGTGCTGGTTGAAACCACTCCCGACATAAAAACCGGTCGACTCAAGGGCGTAACATCCAATTATATCAAAGTACTCCTGGATAAGAATGCGGGTATCGAGAATACGTTCCAGAACGTCAGAATCGAAGGAATCCGCGACTCACAATCGGTTGTCGGCCGTGTCTTGTCGTGAATAGACCCCATAGTTGCATAAACAACATGGCAAAGCATAGATAATGGCTTGTTATTTTAGCCAATATTGTTACGATAGCGCCAATCTCTGGATATATCTCCTGGTGTATTCATCCGACTTCGCTCTTCGAGCTACGACGGGACAAGAAGGATGGCATCTTTTTTGCCATGTTGTTTACCCTTTGGGAAAACCGGAGAACTTCAGATCCTGCGTTACTAGGGGTTCGAAGTAAAATACTACGACTTGACTTCGGCTGAGCTCAGTCGATGCCCACCCTTAGATGCCTTGACTCTGAAGTCCTCCGGTTTTTGCAACGCTGGGGTAGAGAACACAGTAGTCAGAATACAGAATAAGGTAATCGCCGGAGCGAATCGACATCCGAATTCTCCTGTCTCCTGACTTCTGTATTCTGACTTCTGACTACTGTATTTTGTCTACTGACTTCTGTCTTCAGTATTGCGCTCCCTGCGGACCCGATCATACGCCTCCTGGATTTCACGAAACTTGTCTTCTGCCAGTTTCGTAAATTCCTCAGGAAGTCCTTTGGAAGCGATCATGTCGGGGTGGTACTCCTTCACAAGCTTACGGTATCGCGTCCGGATAACCTCGTCGGTATCGTTCCGGGCAATCCCCAGAATGGTATAATATTTGTCGTCATCCTTGATATACCTGGACTTGATGGCAATGTACCGGGAATCACTGATGCTGAATATGGATTTGGCCGAGAGGATCAGCTGTTCTTCAGCTTCGCTAAGAGCTCCGTCGGCTATCGACACGCGCAACAAAATATCGAGCATGACATCAAGAAGCTGGGGCTGAAACCTGAATCGTTGGTAGAACTGGGCGGCAAAGTCTTGAAATGTTCCGGGAGATGCCATGGAGGCCTGGAAAATGTTCATGGCCACGGTTTGACTTTCCCGGTTTAAATTAAGGTCAAACGCCATAAATTTTTCAATGGATGTGACCTCTTCCTGAGAAACGCGTCCATCAGCTTGTGACAATTTGGCAAGCATTGAAAAAGCACCGATAAAAAAGGCGAACTGGGATTCCTCACCTGAAGACAGGCGCTGCCGCTCATTCGAAAATGTTCTTTCTTCACTTTGGTCGAAGGCATGCCCAAAAACAGCACCCGCAATACCGCCCAACGGTCCTCCCAGGGCAAATCCGATGGTACCCCCCACCATTTTACCTAACCAACTCATGCATTACTCCTTCCTAAGACGAGCGTTTCAAATTTTAAGAATTTGGAATTGCCGATCTTACCGCATCTACGGCGTCAGATGCCATACCGCATAGTTCACTATAGCGGAACAGCATCTTCCTTGTAGCTACGGCAACCTCGACAATCGCTCAACTTAGGTCCTTGTAAAATTCAGATTTAATATAACCAGTTATCCGCATATCT
>QMMS01000202.1 GCA_003647375.1 Deltaproteobacteria bacterium | reverse complement strand
CGCGGTCTGGTCTCCGGATTTTTCAATATGGCCTTTGGCTTGTCAGCGGCAATCATGGCGCCGATTTTTTCCATCCTCTTCTTAAAATTGGGTTATCAGACATTGACCCTGGTTGCAGGCTTTACGGCCCTGTTCATCGGTCTGGCCGGTTGATCAGCGGTTATTTCTCGGACAGGATAGGGCGGTCCCGCACAATGGCCATAAGCTTTGTCGGCGCAGGCTTTGCTTATCTAATCATGCCCCATCTGGCAGAACTGTGGCTATGGGCCGCACTGGCGGCGGTCATCGGCTTTGCATTCGGGACATTGTTTGCGGTTTCTGGCCCATTGGCCGGAGATTGTTTCGGCATGGCGCACTTCGGGTCCATTTTCGGGTTGATTTTTACTGCTTACGGTTTCGTGTCCGGACCACTTGGCCCATGGTTGACCGGCTATATCCTGGATTTCACCCAGGGCAATTACACCCTGGTCTTTTCCTATCTGGGTCTGATGTTTCTGGCGGCGGCCGGCCTTATCCTGCTGGTTCAGCCGTGGCGGGAATGTCGAATGTAACAGGGACCTAAGATGAGCGATTGCCGATCTTACCACATCTACGGCGTCAGATGCCATACCGCATAGTTCACTATAGCGGAACAACATCTTTCTTGTAGCTACGGCAACCTCGATAATCGCTCAACTTAGGACGAAGAATCGGGGAAACCAATGAAACTTAAATTGCTATGAACATCAAAAAAAACCTATTTCTGGCTTTAACCAGCGGCCTGCTGTTGGGACTGCCCTGGTCTGATTCAGCTTTGTTCTTTCTTGTTTTTTTTGCCTGGGTGCCACTTTTGGTGTTGGAAGAGGATGTCCGACATCACCCCAATGCCTACGTCGTATTCAACTACGCCTTTGTCAGTTTCCTGCTGTGGAATATCCTGGGAACCTGGTGGATTACTCAGGTCCAATTGGTGGGAGCCATCCTCATCATTCTTGCAAACGCACTGCTGCAGGCGCTTGTTTTCTGGCTGGCAAGTCGTATCCGGACAATCATGGGTGTTTCGTTGTTTTTCCCTTTTCTGTTTGTATGGATAGGGTACGAGCACTTACATTTATCCTGGGACCTGGCCTGGCCCTGGCTCAATCTGGGTAACGCACTGGTCACAGCACCGGAACTCATCCAATGGTACGAGTTTACCGGTGTTCGTGGTGGGACCCTCTGGATCATACTGACCAATCTTGCACTTCTGAGACTGTATTCTCTGTATCGGGAAAAAGGCCCGGGTTCGATTGTTCTATCCGGGGCTGGGGTACTGGCGCTCCTTCTTATTCCCATGGTTGGGTCATATCTACTTTTACAGAAAATTGATGATCAAGGAGAAACCGTAAACATAGCCCTGATTCAGCCCAATCTGGATCCCTATACGGAAAAATTTGACCCGCAAATTCATGCGCAGCACGTGGCAGAATTTTTCAGGACAGCGGATGTGCTTGTGGATAGTGATACCCAGTATCTGTTTGGCCCTGAAACCCTTATTCTAGAACAAATCGACGAGAAAGATCCATCCGCATCGATCTACTACCGGGATTTGCTGGCGTTCCGGGAAAAATACCCCAGGCTGAATATTCTCCTGGGTGTGCACAGCTACCAGAAACTCGACAATGAAGACATCCCTCCGGGGAGTCGTTTCAATCGCGAGAAAAACTTTTACTACGAGCCCTTCAATACGGCGCTTTTTCTACCAAAGGGTTCCTCGTCTACACCCCAGTTTTACCATAAAACCAAGTTAGTGCCGCTGTTCGAGCGCATGCCCTTTGTGCAGTATCTGGGCTTTCTGGGGAAATACTCCCTGGAGCTTGGCGGATATACCGGCACTTACAGCCCACGTCAGGAGAGCAATACCTTTGTATCGCCTGATGCTTCCATTACCATATTGCCGATTGTTTGTTTTGAATCCATATTTGGCCCCTACTGCTCTCGAAATCTGCCGGAAGAAAAGGGCTTTATCTGCATGATCACCAACGATGGATGGTGGAAAAATACGCCGGGCTATCAACATCACTTCAATTTCAGCCCGATACGTGCCATCGAAAACCGGCGAGATTTTGTACGTGTTGCCAATACAGGCATATCTGCTATTATTAATGCCCAAGGCAAGGTTGTCGCCAGGACCCCCTGGTGGAAAAAAACGACCCTAAAAGGGAAAATACATCTTCACGATGGACAAACTTTTTTTGCTCGACATGGCGATTATATAGGCCGGTTATCGATGGTATTAGGGGGATTTCTGGGTATATTCACTGGGAGTCGAATGCTGAAAAAATCCCGGGTCTGAGAGATATGCAAAAGGGGTCACGTATATCCTTGCTCCTTAGAGGTGAAAACGGAAATGATTTTGGAAGGACGCATATTGAAATGAACCCAGTTAGACAAATTGCATTTGGATATTCAACTCAATGTAACATCAGGTGTGGTCATTGTGTTGCCGCGGATGCGTCGCCCGCAATAGCAAAAATGGACTTTGACCGTGCAAAAAAGATTCTTCGGGAGATGGCCCGTTCTCATGTCACGGGCATCAGCTTTACAGCAGGTGAACCGCTTTTGTTCTTTGACGATATCTGCAGATTGATTCAGCTCTGCCGGGAAAATGGGATCTATTCAAGAGTTGTTACCAACGGATTCTGGGCCAAGACACAGGAACATTCAGATCGTGTTGTTTCAGAAGCGATGTCGCATGGTTTGTCACAATTACGACTCAGTTTCAGCCGCTGGCACCAGCAACATATTAACCGTGACAATATCCTTCGCGCGGCATTAAGCTGTCAAAAAAAAGGACTTGATTATTTTATCTCTTTTGTCACTGATTTTTCCGAAAAGGATGATTCGTTTGAACAGTTTCTGCGACACCATCACTTAAAATATTTTCCGGAACCGGTTATTTATTTCGGCCGTGCAGGTGAATTTCATCGCCAACGGATATTTACGGATTATCAACCCAATGTGTGTACAATGAATCCCTACCTTTCTCCGGAACTGGATATGTATGCCTGTTGTGACGCGGCCAATCGTTTTTCAAAAACAGACTTTTTATATCTTGGAAACCTTCACAATAATAGCATCGACACGTTGTTTCGGAAAGGGGAAACACATATATTATACCATCTTATTAGGACTATGGGGCTTACAAACATGGCTTCCTATTTAGGATTCAAGGCCCGTGAAATTGTTCAATATAGAAAATGCGAGTTGTGTGAAAAACTTTTTAACTCCAAAGAAAATCTGAGCATTCTGACAGAATCGGCAAACTCGGATTTAATTCACTGGCGACGGTGATCTTAGGGACATTTGCACAAAAGCATGATTAATGAAAGCAGATAAGTGCTTCATGGTTATTTGGAGGCCAAACGCCATGGGAGGACCGTATGCGCATTTGCAAAAATCGGAAAGCGAGTTCAATTTATATTCTCATCTTTCTGACGGCATTCACCCTGTTGATAGACAGGGAGCTTCAGGCAAGCGATTCAAAAGGTGTTTTTCTCACTTCTTATACCGAAAAGCATCAAAAGGCATTTCACATGTTGATACCCAAGGGCTGGAAGGATGAAGGGGGTATGATTTCCAGTGGCATCCAGTGGAATGTTGTCGATCTGGTGGAAAACAACATCCGTTTTCGTGTTAGCAGTCCAGACGGGAAATCGTTTTTCGGGTGGTATCCTCGCTTTTATTTTCAGGACCCACAGTCATTTAGTCGCTCCAGCGGCGGGATATTGCAACCCCAGATCGGGCAGGTGTTGAACGGTTGCTGGGTATACCCTTTTTTGAATGTGGCAGAATATGTCCAATATATCGTGTTTGGACAATTGGCAGGTAATGAATTTCAAAATCCCAGGATTATCGGTAATGTCGTACACGCACCCGAGTTGAAACCCTTTGTCCCGCAAATCGCTACCCGCTACGACTATGGCTATGTGAACTTTGAATGTCGGATCAACGGCACCCCTATGACAGGTCGTATCTACAGTATCAACTATGATATTCAAGGCCAAATCTGGTCCACGGTTGGGACTTTTGGATGGGTAGCACCCCAATCCCGCCGCGGGCATGATGAGCGGCTTATGGAGATATGCATACGGTCTTTCAGGCTTAATCCAGTATGGATTGCACGTGCTGCTGCCGCTGCCCAACAACGGGCGCGACAATATCACCAGATCATCCAGGACATGCAACGTATCGACAGGGAGATCAGCCGGAATCGGGCCCAGACAAAAAGCGACATCCAGGAAGAATTTTATAAGGTCATCACCGAACAAATCGAAACCTACGATTCAACGACAGGATCGAAGCAATACCTGCCCATGTACAACCATGCCTATACCGATGGCCAAGGGAATTATTTTTTAAGGGATTATGACGACGGAACCGTTCCCTTTGAGAATGCATCGGAGTGGCGAAAATTAAAGATTGTCAATCGCAATGAATGATAACCGCTTGGTTTATTCAACAGAAACAGGTCGAATCTGCCCTGCTTGCGGCAAGCCGGTTTCCGCATGCGTTTGTAAAAAAAAGAAGGCTGTTAAAGCGCATAAGCAGAAAACAAGCTATCCCAACGACGGTACTATCCGGATACAACGGGAAATCAAAGGGCGCAAAGGTAAAACGGTCACAGTTGTCTTCGGTGTCCCTCTTGAAAGCAAAAAACTACAGAAACTTACCAAGACATTAAAGGGTCGCTGTGGTGCTGGTGGAACTGTTAAGGACGGCGTTATAATCATTCAGGGAGATCACCGGCAAACAGTACTGGAGGAGATCAAGAAACACGGATACAACGTCAAGCTTTCCGGAGGTTAGCCCGGGTATCTAATATGAGAGGAATTATGGAAACCGAGAAAAGAGATAAACTGAAAGATCATATCGAAAAAAGAATTGAGGACTTAAAGGGAAATATAAAGTCTTATCAAACGCTTATCCAGCCGATAGTGCCTGATAATGCCATCGGGCGGCTCACCCGAATGGAAGCGATAAACAGCAAAAGCATCAATGAAGCCGCTCTGAACAAGGCCAAACAAACGTTGTCAAGAATGGAACGTGCCTTGAAGATGGTCCATGACCCTGATTTTGGATTGTGCCGTGAGTGCGAAGAGCCGATTCCATTTGAAAGGTTGATGATTGTGCCCGAATCTGATCTTTGCGTTGAATGCGCTGAGGCTATTGTGGGGTAATGAGTACAATCTGTTAAATACCGAGGAGATATTTATCCGTGGAAGCAACTATCGTCATATTAATCTTTGCCGGATCGGCTCTCTTGACAGCACTGGTCCTTTTGCGTTTGCGGCGCAAAAAAAGATTGAGCGAAAAACAGGGAACGAATGGCCGTGAAGACGCGCTCGAACGTATCGTGTTGCTGCGGAATCAATTTCCCGCTCCCACGGACCAACAAGCGTGTGACCGGATCGAATCGGAAGTGAGGGCCGTGAGTCGTCATTTTTCCATGAGCACGTCCATTGCCCCCCAAAAAGTCTACGAGTTAGCCGCGGATCTCACAAAGGAGATCGCCGGAATTTATTATCCGGTGGTCGACAACCCGGTGTTGCAGGCCTCGATTTCCGATCTGTTGCGGTTAAACGAGCGGATCGTCACACGTCTCAATCTAAAGGTCCGGGAGTTTCCTCTCAACACCGTCAAAGACATCAACATCCAGAAAATCCTGCAGGGCAAAGACTATTACGATTCGAAAATAAAAAACAAAATAGAGTGGTTCAAAAAATACAAGACCCTCTATAAGGTGGGGACCCGTGCGTGGCTGAGCTACAACGCCTTAAACCCATGGTACTGGGGCAGGAAAATTGCGTATACGTCGGCCAGGGAAATTACTTTCCGTTACCTGTTGACATGGATCATCACCATCGTGGGGGAAGAGGCGATGGCGGTTTACAGCAGGCGGGACATCAACACCCATGAGGTCGCTTTCGAAAGGGACCTGGCTTTTGCGATGGTCGACATGGCGCACACGAATAAGGACATCTCAAAAGAAACCTATGCAATGGTGCTGGACCACGTGCTTAACAAGGCCCGGCTCAGCGACGGGTTACGGGTAAACGTTCTACGGGCGCTCACAGTGAATGGGCCGAAAGGGATGTTCGTTCCCAAAGGAGTATACACGGAAAAGCAGGCAAAGCGGCTACTCGAGAACGTCAACCGCGTGGCTGCCGCGGACGGGGAGCTGAGCCCGGAAAACAGATCGAGACTTGATGCCCTTAAAGGAGCACTTGATTCCGTATCAAACAATGGCACACCCACGTGATACAGGAGACACCTATTAAAGTGCTTATCAACTATGGGGTGTCCCCTGGTGGGGTCATTGTTTCAAGTTCTTCCCAGCGACGGTAGGCGGTCTCGATTTCTCTCTCTACGCGATGGAGATCCAACTTAGCCCTGATCATCTCGTCTTTTCCTTTTTTATAAAACAAGGGGTCGGACAGGATCGCAAACAGCTCTTTTTGTGCTGATTCAAGGGCTTCGATCTTTTGGGGCAGGTTCTGCATTTCCCGATTCTGCATATACCCCAGCTTTCGTGATTGGGAAGCCCCGGGTTTTGGCGGGGGTTTTTTACGAATATTTTTTTCCGGACGCGATTTGGCCCCGCGTTGCGGTCGCTGACGCAGCCAATCATCGTACCCGCCAACGTACTCCACCACCTGTCCGTTGCCTTCAAAGACGATGGTGCTGGTGACCACATTGTTCAAGAAGTCCCGGTCGTGGCTGACCAGCAGAAGGGTTCCCTGATACTCGAAAATCAACTCCTCCAAAAGCTCCAGGGTTTCGGCATCAAGATCATTGGTGGGCTCGTCCAGCACCAGAACGTTGGCCGGTTGCGTGAACAGCTTGGCCAGCATCAAGCGGTTCTTTTCTCCACCGGAAAGGACATAAACCGGCGTGCGGCATCTCTCGGGAGAGAAGAGAAAATCCTGAAGATACCCGATGACGTGGCGTTTCCGGCCGTTAAAGACAATAAAGTCGTTGCCGGCGACGATGTTTTCCCGCACGGTCTTTTGTTCATCGAGTTGTGCCCGGAGCTGGTCAAAATATATGACCTGAAGGTTGGTGCCGTGACGGACACTGCCTGTTGCCGGATTCACTGTTTTTAATAGGATTTTAAGCAGGGTGGTTTTGCCCACACCGTTGGGGCCGATGATGCCCACCTTGTCCCCACGCATGATTACCGTGGAAAAATCCTCTACAATGGGTGTTTGTCCATAGGAAAAGCTCACCTTTCGGGCGTCCAGGACAAGCTTGCCGGTTCGTTCCGCATCCTGAACCTGCAGCCTGACATTACCGGTTTTTCGGCGGCGGGCCTGGTGGGCTGCACGCATTTTCTGCAGGCTCCTGACGCGTCCCTGGTTACGTGTTCTACGGGCCTTTATCCCTTTTCTGATCCAGGCTTCTTCCTGGGAGAGTTTTTTATCGAAGACTCCATTTTGCACATCTTCGACCTCCAGAGCAGCCTGTTTTCCTTTTAAATAGGTGGCGTAGTCGACACCATAGGAAACCAGACGGCCCCGATCCAGTTCCAGGATTCTGCCGGCGATTTTCTTTAGAAAAGTGCGGTCATGGGTGATAAACAGCAGTGTTTTCACATGGCGCAGGATAAAGTCTTCCATCCATATGATCGTATCGATGTCAAGATGGTTGGTGGGTTCATCCAAGAGGAGAATGTCTGGTTTTCCGGCCAGGGAACGTGCAAACAATGTACGCCGTTTCAGCCCCGCAGAAAGATCGGCGAACAGGTTCTCCGGATTCAACCGGGTTCGTGAAAGAATGTTTTCAACGCCGGTTAACAGTTCCCATCCATTGCCAACGTCCAGCATATGCTGCAGTTCGTCACGTCTCTTTGCCAGTTGGGGGGTGACCCGGGTCTCAGTTTGTCTGCAGATCCGGTTGTGTTCTACCAGGGCCCGGCCTGTTTTACCGAGACCCTCGGCGACCACGTCAAAGATGGTGCCGTCGAATTCCGCAGGAACATCCTGTTCCAGTGCAGCCACGCTGACGCCCTGTTGCCGCCAGACATCACCACTGTCCGGAATCATTTGGCCGCCCAGGAGCTTCAGCAGGGTAGACTGGCCCACACCGTTGCGACCGACCAGGCACACGCGCTCGCCTTTTTCGATCTGGAACGTTATATTTTCCAGAAGCGGGGGATCAACAAATCCCCAGCATACATCCCGCATACCAATCAGAGCCATCAGGCAACCTCTTTGAATCGATAAAATCGTTCATATGATTTTATTTTTGTAAGTTATCACAAACCATTTGGCATTGCTACTATCACAACATTTTATTCTTATGCCAAAAAAGGGTTGCATACGTAAAGGTGATTCGCT
>QMMS01000201.1 GCA_003647375.1 Deltaproteobacteria bacterium | reverse complement strand
GGTGTTGTCAAGGGTTCGCGGTAAACGACTACAACTTCACCCTTGACGCCTTGGCTCTGAAGCCCTCCGGCTTTTGCAACGTTGGGGTAAAGTTAACATCAATGTCGAACAGACAGGCCCTACCGCATCTGAAGGAAGGGCCGGAGAACATAAAATCGTTACACGATTTTATCCGGGTATCAACAAATGAAACCGAGTTTTGAAGAGCTGGATTTCCGGGACACGCGTATGGGGGAGTTGTCACTCCGGCGTCGGCGCATCCGGTCTCTCAACGATATCGAGGTGTACGAGATCAAACTGGGTCACGAATACCTCATGTCCAGCTTTTTTCACGAGGCCGAAGTAGCCTTGACGGATATCGGCCTGGGTGAGTTGAGCGGTGACGGATGGGACGTCGTGGTGGGGGGGCTTGGGTTGGGTTATACAGCGGCAGCCGCATTGGCGTTCAAACAGATCGAACGCCTGATTGTGGTGGAAGCTCTCGAACCGGTAATCGATTGGCACAAACGAGGTTTGGTACCCCAGGAAATACAGCTCAATGCAGACAATCGTTGCGTTTTCTGTCACGCTGATTTTTTTGCCATGGCTCGCGAAACCGGCTTTGACCCGATGGTTCCGGGATTCCAATTCGACGCCGTCCTTCTGGATATCGACCACACACCGGAATGTTGGCTCCATCCCAGCCATGCTGATTTTTACTCGACAGCGGGCTTGCAACGGCTCAAATCATTTTTAAAGCCCCATGGGGTATTCGCTCTCTGGTCCAACGATCCGCCCGAGGACGCATTTCTTGATGCTCTTTCCAGCGTTTTTACAGATGTTCAGGGCCATTCCATTCAATTCGACAATCCCTTACAGCAGTCTACATCCACCAGCGGCGTCTATGTGGCATGCTGCAGCTGAGTTCTTAAAAGAAAGTCCAAAGGAGACCCATCATGACACACGAAACAGACCATAAGTCGATTGAGGATCTTGTCGTATCAAACACGATTCAATTTGACACTTTGTATCGAATTCTAATTGAAAAGAGATATATCACCGAAGCTGAGTTCCACGAAAAGCTAAAGGAAGTGCAGACTTATTATCAGGGAAAAGTCAGTGACCTTCATTGATCCCTATCCACCCTCTTCTACAGGCTTGAATTTCACACCCACTATGGTTGCTAAGATCACCAGGGCAGTGGAGATAAATATCATCATGATACCCAGGGCAGACAGCTGACCCCACAAGCCATCCTCGGCAAAGCGGAAAATCTGGACCGCAAGCACTTCGGTGCCCGGTCGCGAGAGAACCACAGAGAGGGTTAGTTCTCGGACAAACATGGTGGCCATGAGTATCCATCCGGAGACGATGCCTGGAATGAGCAAAGGGATGACGATGCGGCGCATGGTCGTGAATGAGCTCGCGCCACAGACCTGTGAAGATTCTTCCAGATGGCTGTGGACCTGGATGAATGCACTGGCCAGGGGCCGGACGCCATAGGGCAGGTAGGTAGCGATATAGCCGATGAGCAGGGCCCATATGGTTGCGTACAAGGGGGTTCGCACAAAGAACCACATGAATCCTACACCGATGACAATCCCCGGAAAGGAAAAGGATAGAAAGGAGAGCGACTCAAGAAGGCCGGAAGCATGGGAGCGGACCTTGACGATGACATAGGCCACGAAGATGGACAGCGTTACCCCGAGGGTCGCGCCCACCACACCCAGGAACACACTGTTTTTCAGGGACAATAGTGAAATCGGGTCATTGAGAACCTCGATCCAGTGCTTCCAGCTCATCATGGAGAAGGCCTTGGCGCTGGGGATCATGGAATAGGGCACCAGCGACGTGTAAAACAGCACCAGAACCGGCAGGACGATGAGAACCATGGACAGGATGCCCACAACGCCGAACAGGGGATACCTGGCTCCCTTGAGTTCGATGACGCTGGGCCGGTATCCACGACTGGAAATAGTGACGTATTTTTCCCCCTCCGAGGTCAGGTAACGGTAGATGTAGATCAGTGTGATGGAGGTCGCAAGTACACTCATACCGATGGCTGCCGCCTTGCCGAAATCCGCTGCAAATCCGGTGGCGATGGACTGGTAGATGTGCGTGGCCAGTACATGGATTCGTCCAGGCATGCCGATAACCGAGGGTACGGCAAAGGAGGCAAGGCTGCGAACCAGGGACAGGATAAATGCAGCCAGGATCGCAGGCCTCAGCACGGGCAGGGTCACACGGAACAGGGTACGCAACGTGGTGCCCCCACAAACCTTGGAAGACTCCTCCAGTGCGATATCAAAGGAAGCCATGGCCGGGGCAAGGATGAGGTAAGCGATGGGCAGGTCCAGGAGCCCCTCCACGAGAATCATTCCCGGAAGAGAATAAATATTGATAGCCAGATCCTCAAGCCCGGGGATCTGTCGGAGGAACAGGTTGATCAGTCCGTTGGACGGATTCAACAGGAGCACCCAGCTGACAGAGAACAGGATGTGCGGGATCATCATGGGAATGATGGAAATGATCCTGAACATAAATTTGAAAGGGATGTCCGTACGCGTATTCAGGTAGGCCAGAAGGAGTGCCAGTCCCGTGGCTACCATGGAGGACCCGAGTACGAAAATGATCGTGTTGATGATGATCCCGGCTAATTCGGGATCGGTGTATCCCAGGATATACTTGTCCAGGGTGAATTTCCCAAAGGCTCCCAGACCCGTGGAAAAACTCCCGAAGACCAGCATGACGACGGGGCACACGGTCAGAAAGCCGACGATGGCGATCAGCGTGGGCGTCAAGACCGATCGTTTGTTGACCATGGTTCTTTTCCTTTTTTACCTGGTGACCAGCAGGCAATGGTTTGGGTCAACAGTGAAGTTGGCACTATGCCCCACCTCGATATCAGAGTCCGGCTCGGTCTTGATGAAGAGCTGCGATTTCTGAATGGTGATCTCGCCTTCAAATGCTTCACCGATGAAAACCAATGAATCGATTTTCCCGTTGAAGACATTCTGCGCCTCACTTGCATCGCCTCGCTTCAGGCGGATGAATTCAGGACGCAGACTGAGTGTTGCCTTGTCGCCGGGTTTCATGTCTGCCTTCTTACGGCAGGATACGCTCCCGATGGCACAGTCCACAGTGGTTACGGATCCCTCCTGGGACGTCACTGTGGCATCGATCAGGTTGGTGCGACCGATGAAGTCGGCCACAAAACGGTGGTCGGCATTTAAATAAATGTCCCGAGGCTTGCCTGTCTCGACAATCCGTCCTTTGTTCATTACCGCAACGATGTCGGACAGGGACAAGGCCTCGATCCGGTCATGGGTCACATAGATGGCGGTGATCTGAAGCTCGGTCAGAAAGACACGCAGATCTTTGCGGGTTTCTTCCCTGAGTTTTGCATCCAGATTGGAGAGCGGTTCGTCAAAAAGAATGACCTTGGGTTCGGCCACCAGCGCACGGGCCAGGGCCACGCGCTGCTGTTGACCGCCGGAAAGCTTGGTTGCAGGCCGGTCCTCAAAACCCTCCAACTGCACAAAACGCAAGGTCTTTTCGACCTTGCTGCGGATGACATCTCTGGGCACCTTACGGGTCTGAAGAGGATAGGCCACGTTGTTGAAGACATTCATGTGCGGCCAGATGGCGTAGGTTTGAAAGACCATGCCAAGGCCCCGGTTCTCCGTGGGTACGAAGATATCCTTCTCGGTGGACAGGACCACTTCACCACCGATTTCAATTTCACCGGTATCCGGGGATTCCAGGCCAACGATACAGCGCAAGAGGGTGGTCTTACCGCACCCGCTCGGACCCAGAAGGGTGAAAATCTGGTTAGCCGGGATAGACAAGCTTACGTCATCCAGGGCCTTTATGGTCTTACCGCCGGAGTAATAATACTTACTGACGTTTTTGATATTGATTTCCATTACAGTTCAAATATTTTCTTGAATATGGCTCCATAGCTGCTGATTTCCTTTTCGGACAAGGTACGGATGGGGATGACCTTGGCCTTGTCCATACCGTCGATGGGTGGAAATACACCGGGAGCCAGGACATATTCACCTACCTCTCTGGACAGCTTTCCCATGGCCTTTTTAGTTAGCCAGAAGTCCATGAACAACTTTGCTGCGTTGGGGTTTTTGGCACTGGCAGAAATCGCCATGCCGCGAGGCGTTCCCATGAGGGGTTGTTCCACCCTGGCCCAGTCGAGTGGGGCCGGGGCTTTGGTGATGATGTACTTAGGCATGGAGATTGCTATGTGTTTTTCACCGCTTTCAACGGGAGCCGGTGTAGGACCGAACGATTTAACGAGCATGGGCTTATTGGCTGCGAGTCCCTTGAGGAACTTCATCCACTCGGCCTCGGACTTGAAGACATTTTCCTTCAGTCCCACCAGCCATGAAATGGTGGTTGCATGGGCGCCCGGGTTGGCCATGACGATTTTATTCTTCCATTTAGGATCGGTCAGATCTTCATATCGCTTGGGAACATCGGCTGGTTTGACGAGTTCCTTGTTGTAGATCAGGCCCACATACTCGATGCCGAAGGTCTGGATTGCGTCGTCCTTTTGGGTCCAGGCGGGATAACCGGCAGCGGCAGGCGATGTGTAAGGCGACAGGACACCCTGGGCTTTGAGCATTTGCATAACCGGCAATGGTGCTTGCAATACATCGGCCATGAGCTTTCCGGCCTGGAACTCTGTCAGCACCGTGGGCAGGAATTTGGAGGTGGAGATGCGTGTATACTTGCCCTTGAGACCGGTTTGGGCGTTGAACACATCCATAATGGGCTGGATAGCCGTCATGTTGGCGTAAAAAGATACCTGCCCTTCAGCCTTGGCCTTTTGGAGAAGATCGGAATCCGCAGCAAATGCCGAGGGCACCAGGATTAGTGCCGACAATATAATCAATAATTTTTTCATGGGTAAACCTCCTTTGAAAGTTGAATTTCCCGTTGTTTATGGGAGCGAAGTGGAGATCCCATTCGCGGGGGGCGAATATTTTCGTCATAGGGCGGAGCTACAGAGGCAGGAAATTTAGTCTGGCACAAAACAAGGGGGTAAACCAGTCGAATACTGGAAATTCTTTTGCCCATTAAGCGACATTGTTATATGTTCATAACATATTATACGATTCTATAGAAACCATTTCACAAGTCAAGAAGATAAAACTATAGCGGAACAGCATCTTCCTTGCAGCTACGGCAACCTCGACAATCGCTCAACTTAGTAAAAGCGTATTACGATTTTATTTGCATACTTTGTTGTAAAATTACTGATTGCACGGCATAATGCTTGAAATAAATCATATTGCTTGCACTTTTTGGCTCATTTGCCGGAAACTAAAAATGACAGAGCGGTTCAAGGAAAGATGTTGTTATAACCCAACAAACTCAACAAACCCAATAAACCCAAATAACGCAGCAAAGGCTTTCGAAGGAGGAACAGCTTATGACCAGCCGGATCGAGATCAAAAACATGGCATTATTCTGCGATTTCGAGAATATCGCTCTGGGTGTAAAGGACGCCAAGTATGCAAAGTTTGACATTCAGAAAGTGCTTGAACGTTTGTTGCTCAAGGGCAGCATCGCCGTCAAGAAGGCCTACTGCGACTGGGAGCGATACAAAGAGTTTAAGGGGGTCATGCACGAGGCCGCCTTCGAGTTGATAGAGATTCCCCATGTCCGTCAGTCAGGCAAGAATTCGGCAGATATCCGTATGGTGGTGGATGCCCTGGACCTTTGCTATACCAAGAGCCATGTGGAGACCTTTGTCATAATCAGTGGGGATTCTGATTTTTCGCCTTTGGTGAGTAAACTGCGCGAAAACAATAAAGTGGTCATTGGTTGTGGGGTGAAAAATTCTTCCTCGGACCTCTTGGTATCCAATTGTGATGAATTCATTTATTATGACGACCTGGTTCGGGAGGAAGAAACCAAAAAGAAAAAAAGTAAAAAAACAGCCTCTAAGCCGAGCCAGGGTAAGTCGCCCAAAAAGGGCGTCCGAAAAATCGAGGAAGACAAAAAGCAGATGGCTGTTGATCTAATCGTCGAAACCATCGAGGCGCTGATTGCCGAGCGTGGTGAATCGGACAAAATCTGGGGTTCCATGGTCAAGCAGGCCCTGAAGCGTCGCAAGCCTGGTTTTACAGAATCCTATTACGGCTTCCGGACCTTCAGCCAGTTGCTGGAAGACGGGAAACATCGAGGTTTGCTGGAATTGGAAAGGGATGAACGTTCGGGCGGCTATATCATCCATTTGCCGGTCCACGATGACTGACCATAATATTTTATTCCGTCATTTAAAACCTGGTCCTTTGGGCCAGGTCAGAGATATTTGGCTATGCCGATGTCGGTAGTTCCTTAAATCCGAAGCACGAAATTCGAAATCCTAAACGGTTCGACAGGCTCACCGCCCTGAGCAAGGTCGAAGGGCAATACCGAATGATCAAAACAAAACCTTGGAGATACAAGTTCAAGCTGTGTTTAAATCATTTGAGCATTCGATATTTGGATTTGTTTCGTATTTCGATATTCGGATTTAGAATTTATCACACGTTGAATGTGCATAATATTAATCCCTTATAGGGTTGAATCAGTGCCGGCCCCTCTGGACCCGGGTATCTACACATGCAGGAGTTAAAGATGAGCGGCAGAAATCGATCGGATATTAACGTGGGAATCCGGGTTCAGATTGTCCAGAAGCAGGATCAGCGCACCGGGAAACTGACGGACGGGATTGTGAAGGATATTCTTACCAGGTCTTCCACGCATCCGCATGGCATTAAGGTTCGCCTGACAAGCGGTATTGTCGGCCGGGTGAAAGAAATTCTGTCTGGGGAAAGTGTACTTTAATAGTTGCCGGTGTTATTTTTGCTAAGGGCTTTGGTGAGCGACGCTTACGGGAGCACATCCTTGAACGCGACACCGTAGATATCCCAGATAGTGATGAACAGCGCGGCGATCAGCGGCCCGATAATGATCCCCGGAATACCGAACATGAAGATCCCGCCCATGGTGCCGAAAAAGATCATCAGATCGTGCATCTGGGTGTCTTTGCCCACCAGTGCGGGCCGCAGAAAATTGTCCAGGCTGCCCACGACCAGCGCGCAGAAAACCGTCAATCCCGCCGCTTTATAGTAGTGGCCTGCGCCGGCCAGGGTGATGGCGGCCGGAATCCATACAAGAGCAGTTCCAATACCGGGGATGACGGACAATACAGTCATGACAGTACCCCAGAACATGGCGCTGGGGATACCTACAACCCAAAAGGCAAGACCCGAAAGCCCTCCCTGCAAAACGCCGATTACGGCGGTTCCCTTAAGCGTGGCCCGCGAAACCGACGTGAACCGCTTAAGCAGCTGCTGTTCGTCGTGATTCTTCAGGGGCAGGTAATAGAGTATTTTATCCACCAGCCGCTCGCCGTCCATCAGAAAAAAGAACATGGTGTACAGGAAAACAAAAAACATGAATAAAAAGTTGATCGTGCCGAATGCCAGGGACGAAAAGCGACTGAGCAACAACTTGCTTATACTGCCGACGGCTTGCCCGGCCTTTTGGAAAACTATATCCCGGTAGGGTGCGATATGCTCCACCAGCGGCAGGCTCTTGATTGCACGCAGGATCGCATCGGGCTGTGCAATCTGTTTTTCCACCCAGGGCTTGGTGTTCTCGGCCACCTTTATGGCCTGGCCCGTGACGATACTGAGCAGCCCGCCCAGGGGGAGCAGGATGACAACCACGATCAGCAGGAGGGTGGTGATGGACGCGAGGCTGCGCCGGCCTTTGAACCATTTGACAAACTTCCTGTATAAAGGCTTGGCCAATGCCGAAAAGATTGCGGACAGGAAAATCACCATTAGAAAGCTACGGATCATCGATAAAAAGAGAACCGAGAAAAAGACTACCAGTAGCAGCAGCACGATGGCGCTGATCGTTTCCTTTTTCATTGTAAAGACCTGATCCGATATGATGGATGAAAACGTTTATAGAAATAGAAATGGTAACACCTACCACCTATAGGAAAATCTGTAAAGGACCCATAAGCCTTGGGAACATCCTTGACTAATTGGACATATGGTTCTCGAAGGTCGAAACATCGAAACGCCGCTGTGGTGCCATTCAGGGCGTTACGATGCCTGCACAAACAGGCCTTTGTCGTCTTCAAGATCATAAAGCCTGTCTATCATGAACTCGACGTACTTTTCGCATTTGTCCTTCCAGATGCCCGATTCCAGAAACTTCTGGTATTCACCGGGTTTGGAAAAGTCCATTCCGATAAGCCCCTGGCAGGTAATGTCTCCGAAATGCCGATTGAATTCCGTGACAATTTTCGCCGAAAAAGCGCGTATTGCATGACGGGCCTGTTTGGCTTGCTCTTTGTCGCTCAGCGGACAGCGGTGC
>QMMS01000200.1 GCA_003647375.1 Deltaproteobacteria bacterium | reverse complement strand
GTACCTGATTCATTAATCCAAATATTTCACAGCCTGATCGGCTCAGCGGCAAGGCATTTCAACCTGAAGTCGTAGTGTGCTACTACGAAGGTTGAATAACACATGAGCAGACTGGATTTAAATAAATTGTGGAATACACCCTGATGAAAACGAAAATATTTCACAGCCTGATCGGCTCAGCGGCAAGGCATTTCAACCTGAAGTCGTAGTGTGCTACTACGAAGGTTGAATAACACAGCCGCTGAGTCGATCAGGCTAGTGAAATAGCGCGGAGTTGGCCGCAGGCTGCAGAGATATCCTGACCCTTGCTGCGCCGAATCATGACCGTGTAATGGCCGGCAATAAGAATGTCCTGAAACCTGGAGATGACCGGCTCGTCCGGGCATTCAAAAGGGCTGCCTTCGTATGTGTTATAAGGGATCAGGTTTATTTTGGCTTTGATCGGCCTCAACAGCCTGGCCAGTCGCTGGGCATCTTCGGGTGTGTCATTGATCCCTTTCATCAGAATATATTCAATGGTGATTTTTTTTCGATTTTTCAGTGGATAGCTGGTGCACGCTTCTATGAGTTTTTCAATAGGGTATTTACGATTAATAGGCATCAATCTGCTGCGCGTATCATTATCTGTAGCATTTAGGGACACGGCCAGGTTGATCTGGGTGTCTTTTCCCAGGTCTGCCATTCGTGAAACGAGACCAGCTGTTGAAAGGGTTATCCTTCTGCTGGAAAGTTTCAGTCCCACATCGCTGTCCGTGATAACTTTCAAAGCATGAATGACATTTCGATAATTTGCCAAAGGCTCTCCCATGCCCATGAAAACGATGTTGGTCAGATTCCTGGAGCCTGTGGTTAAATGACTGATGTCCCGTACCTGTGAGATGATTTCGGCCGATGTCAGATTGCGAATCAACCCGCTTTGTGCGGTGAGACAGAATCGGCAACCCTGGCCGCAGCCGACCTGGCATGAAATACAGAGGGTGTAATGATCCTTTTCCGGTATCAGGACGGACTCGATGAGGTTGCCGTCACCCAGCTCAAACAAGTATTTTTCAGAACCATCTTTAGACGATGCCACCTGATTCAATGAAAGGCGTTCACTTAAAAAATTCTGAGACAGTAGTTCCCGGGTCTTTACGCCCAGATCGGTCATTTGGTCGAATGCATCCACCTGCTTCAGGTACAGCCATTTGAAAACCTGGGTCGCACGAAACGATCGCATGCCGTGATCTTCGAACCACCTGGCCAGCTCTTCTCTGGTCAGGTTCTTGATATCTGTTTTGGGTGGATATGTTTTCATGGTGATGGATAACTAAACCTGAATTTTTAGTATATATCTTTATTCCGTCATTTAAAACCTGGTCCTTTGGGCCAGGTCAGAGATATTTGGCTATGCCGATGGCGGTAGTTCTTTAAATCCGAAGCACGAAATTCGAAATCCTAAACAATACCGAATGATCAAAACAAGCCTTTGGAGATACAAGTTGCAAACTATTACTCCAGCGGTTAAATACCCCACGGTTGTCATTCCCGCGAAGGCGGGAATCCAGAAAACATTGGATGCCCCCGGGTAACTACTTGCCGGGGCAGGCTTGTCAAGTCCGGCATAACGGAGTCGTCAGGTTAATATGCTTAAATCATTTGAGCATTTGATATTTGGATTTGTTTCGTATTTCGATATTCGGATTTAGAATTTATCACACGCTGAATGTTTATAATTTTAATCCCTTATAGGGTTGAATCAATGCCGGGCCCTTTGGACCCGGGTATCTACCCTTTCAAGAGTCCTGACCTGTTCAGGCCGGGTTTGAAAAGCAGCGCAGCTGCGTCAAACAAATTCGCCCCAGCGAATTTGTTCTTGACATAACATGTAATTAAAACTATTTTCAAGCGTTTAATACCTTGAGTTGATGGAAAGGGATGACAAATAGCGCTGAATCTTTCTCTATTGGAGCGACAACGTCGCGTTTTATAAAATCGTTCATACGATTTTATTCGGGGATCCACACGGCAACATGTTTGACAACTTAAGCGACAAGCTTGGCGCGGCCTTTAAAAAACTAAAAGGTCACGGGAAGCTGTCCGAAAAAAATATTACGGATGGTTTACGCGACGTCAGAATGGCGCTCCTGGAGGCCGACGTCCATTACAAGGTTGCTAAGCGGTTTATTGCAGATATCAAGGAACGGGCGCTAGGTCAGGAGGTCATGGCAAGCCTCACTCCGGGTCAGCAGGTTGTTAAAATTGTTAACGAAGAGCTGACAGAGCTCATGGGAGGTCAGCACCAGGAGCTTGTTCTTTCGGGTACGAGGCCCATGTCAATTATGCTGGTGGGTCTGCAGGGTTCGGGAAAGACGACCACTGCTGGAAAGCTTGCCATATACATCAGGGAAAAGGGGTATCATCCCTACCTGGTCCCGGCGGATGTTTACAGACCAGCTGCCATCGATCAGCTCACAAAGCTGGGCGCACAGATAGATGTACCGGTCTATCCCTCCATTGCTGATATGGATCCGGTGGATATTTGTCAGGAGGCAAGGGGTGCGGCAACAAAGGCCGGGTGCGATACACTGATTCTTGACACCGCGGGGCGGCTTCATGTTGACGAAGCATTGATGGCGGAATTGCGCCGGATAAAAGTGGCGGTAGATCCGTCCGAAACACTCCTGGTGGCGGATGCCATGACCGGCCAGGATGCGGTGAATATCGCCGAAGCCTTTGATGATGTATTGGATCTCGGTGGTGTCGTTCTGACCAAGATGGATGGTGATGCCCGGGGTGGAGCAGCCATCTCTATCAAATCCGTCACCGGCAAACCGATTAAATTTGTGGGGGTCGGTGAAAAGCTGAACGAACTGGAGCCTTTTCATCCAGAACGGATGTCTTCCAGAATACTGGGCATGGGAGACGTTCTGACGATGATCGAAAAAGCCCAGGCCGTGATGGATGAAAAACAAGCGGTTGAACTCGAGAAGAAGCTCCGCAAAAGCCAGTTTACGCTGGAAGATTTTCGAGATCAGATGGTCCAGATTCGAAAGATGGGTTCTTTTTCAGATCTGATCAATATGATCCCGGGTATGAACAAGGTCAAACAGCTGAAAAATCTTGAGGTTGACGACAACGAATTTGTCAGGATCGAAGCGATTATCAATTCGATGACACCCCAGGAGCGACGGGTCCACACCATTATCAACGGAAGTCGGCGGAAAAGGATTGCAAAAGGGAGTGGAACTCGTGTACAAGATGTTAATAAGTTGATAAAAAATTATGCGCAAATACTCAAAATGATGAAGAAAATCAACAAAGGTGGCATGCGCGGCTTGGGGCGCGGAATGCTTCCTTTCTAAAGGAGAGGTTGTATGTCAGTTAAAATCAGGTTGGCCAGACATGGTGCAAAGAAACGGCCATTTTATCGCATCGTTATCGCAGACAGCGAAAGCCCGAGGGATGGACGGTTTTTGGAGGCCATCGGCACGTATAATCCATTAAAGGAACCGGCTGAGGTTACACTCAAGACCGAGCGGGTTAAATACTGGATGGACAAGGGAGCGCTTCCAACCACCACGGTTAAAAATCTTTTGAAAAAGGAAGGTTTATTCGCGAGTCCGGCATAATATCGAGACGCTAATTCTCAACTACAAAGGAGATAGAGCGATGAGGGAGCTGATTTTTTACATTGCCAAGGCACTTGTGGACAATCCAGAGCAAGTCTCGGTTGAGGAGGTTGAAGGTAATCAGACATCCGTATTGGAACTGAAGGTGGCCAAAGAGGATTTAGGGAAAGTCATCGGGAAACAGGGGAGAACCGCAAGGGCAATGCGGACGATTTTGAGTGCAGCGTCCGCAAAAATCAAAAAGCGGACAGTCCTGGAAATTATCGAATAGTTTGGTGGATAATACACATCTCCTTTCCATAGGAAAGATCATTGGCGTGCATGGCCTCAACGGTGTGGTCAAGATCTTTTCCTACGCTGAATCTACTGCCAGATATACATCCGGCATGCCTTTATACCTGAAGGATTCTCACGGCAATGGATTCGCACTGAAGGTTGATTGGGCGAAACCGCATTCCAAAACCATTCTTTTATCCCTGGAAGGCATAAGAAATCGCGGCCAGGCCGAGGAACTTGTCGGGTCAGAACTTTTTATCGAGAAAGCCGCACTCGAAGCGCTGGAAGAGGGGACCTATTATTGGGTCGACCTCATGGGCCTGTCCGTGTACAGTTTGACAGGGGACTATATCGGCGAGGTAACCTCCATTGTCCAGACCGGCAGCAACGATGTTTATGTTGTTAAAAGAATGGATGGGACAACAGAGATAGAAGTGCTGATTCCGGCTCTCGAGTCGGTTGTTAGAGAGGTTGACCTGGATCAAAGAGTGATGCGGGTGGATCTTCCGGAGGGGTTATAATTAGAGGGTTCGAGGGGAATAGAGTTCATTGAGTTTGTTGGGTTTCTTGGGTTGAGGAAACAAGTGGTTGGGGTTCGAGTGGGGCTGACAGCTATGAGCTATAGGCACCTAACAGCCTACAGTCTAAACCACTAAAAGGCTAATAAGGGTCCGAGGGGGCAAGGGAAAAATTGTCATTTGCTTCGCGTCATTAGTAGTCATTTACTTCGTGTCATTCATCAAAGCCATGAGCAACAATGAATGACGCCCGAAGGGGCAAATATCGTCCGAAGGACAAATGACAATAAATGACATCCGAAGGATATATGAACTATTCCATTTTAACGATATTTCCGGAGATGTTTCAACTGTTTTTACAGCATGGCATCATCGGAAGAGCTGTGACAAAACAACAAATCGGTGTAACTGTTTTCAATATCAGGAATTTTGCAACAGACAAGCACCAGGTTACTGATGACCGGCCATATGGTGGCGGCTCCGGAATGGTCATGAAGCCGGAACCTCTGGCAGGAGCTATTCGGGCTGCAAAAAAAGCCTCTCCGACATCGAAGACGGTTCTGTTGACTCCCCAGGGCAGAACCTTTGATCAGACCGCTGCACGATCTTATGCCGCCTGCGACGGATTAATCTTGATATGTGGAAGGTATGAGGGTATTGACGAACGTATCGACCATCTGTTCGTTGATGATGAGATTTCAATCGGTGATTATGTGCTCATGGGGGGGGAACTGGCGGCCATGGTCATGATAGAGTCGGTGGCGCGGTTGATACCCGGTGTTCTTGGCAGTGAAGATTCTGCTGAAAAAGATACATTTTCAGGGGATCTTGTGGAACATGCCCATTACACACGACCCTATCTTTTTGAGGGTGAAGCAGTTCCGGACGTTCTCCTGTCGGGCAATCACAAGAAGATCGATGAATGGCGGCTTGAAATGTCCCTGATACGCACACTCTTGAAGCGACCGGATCTGTTGAAGGGCAAGCAGTTGAGCATACGGGAGGTTGACATCCTGAAAAAATGGTGCACTGACATTGAAAACATCATCAAGACCCAATCTTCACGTAATATTGATCCATTATCCGGTCGTCAGTAAAAATGGTGACATCATTGCCTCGGCGGTTACGAATCTTGATCTGCATGATATCGCCAGGGCCGGAAGAACCTATGGTATTCGTTCCTTTTATATCGTGACGCCTGTTCGTGACCAGTTGGAACTTGTTGACAAAATCGTGTCACATTGGATATCAGGTACAGGTGCTGCATACAATCCCAAAAGAAGGGAAGCCCTGTCCATCATTCGTGTCAGCGAATCATTTGAGGCGGCTTTGAAGGATATTGCAGTAGAAGATAATGGGTATCCAAAAACAATTGTCACCAGTGCTCGAAAACGGGCCAACAGCCTGCAGATGAATGTGTTGCGGGATATGATCAGGGATGGTGGCTCTTATGCGCTTGTATTGGGTACGGCATGGGGTTTGACAGATGATTTCCTGAACCAGGCGGATTATCTTCTGGAACCCATTTGTGGTCCAACGGACTACAACCATCTGTCGGTGAGATCTGCAGCGGCAATTATGCTAGATAGGTTATTAGGGAAATAGGGAAGGTCATTTGCTGCGCGTAATTAATAGTCATTTACTTCGTGTCATTTATTGTGGCTATCCGCTTTAAGCAACAATGAATAACGCGCGTAGCGCTAATGTTGTCCGAAGGACAAATAGGATAGAATAAAACGGTACAGTCGTATTTTATAAAATTGTGAAACGAGTTTATTAAATAACGTCATATTGGAGTGAACTATGGAAAAAATGAAACAACTGGAAAATGAACTGTTGCGGCTAGATCTTCCGCACTTTGAACCCGGTGATACCGTAAAGGTGAACGTTAAAATCAGGGAAGGTGAAAAAGAGCGGATTCAGGCCTTTCAGGGTGTTGTTATCAGCAAGCGAAAAGGCAGCGTCAACGCATCCTTTACCGTCAGAAAAGTTTCTTATGGTATCGGGGTTGAACGTATTTTCCCACTGCATTCACCGATTATCAGCAGTATAGAGGTGATTACAAAGGGCAGGGTTCGCCGTGCAAAGATTTACTACCTTCGCAAACTGAGGGGTAAAGCGGCCAGAATCAAGGAGAGACGCTTTAAATAATACCTAAAGTGAGCGTTTCAAATTTTAAGAATATTGAATTTAGAAATATTTTCAAAGGATTTGATTCATTTAAATTCTTAAAATTTGAAACCCGTTGGGATTGCCGATCTTACCGCATCTACGGCGTCAGATGCCATCCCGCATAGTCCACTATAGCGGAACAACATCTTTCTTGTAGCTACGGCAACCTCGACAATCACTCAATTTAGGTAAAAATAAAACCGCAACACGATTATCGCCCGTATTTCTCACCGGTTTGATGCGTTTATTTGGAAGGCATCCGGGGTGAAGCTGTATAAGCATACCGCGATCTTCGGATAACGCTCCAAATGGGCGCATCAAACCGACCCGAAGGGTGAAAAATCTATTTAAATAGATAATTATCCGCTTTTAATATAGTTTTCATGAGAAATTCGGGATAGAATGATTAGAGACCTGTGGGCGTTTGAAAGCGAAGCTCGAAAAAGCGGCTATTTACTGATAGCTGGAATCGATGAGGCCGGCCGGGGTCCTTTGGCCGGTCCTGTTGTTTCTGCGGCCGTTGTTCTGCCCGAGACATTCAGTATCGGTGATGTCGATGATTCAAAAAAACTGACACCGAAAAAGCGGGCGGATCTGTTTCCCAGAATTCAGGAAGCTGCACTGGCTGTTGGGGTCGGTATTGTCGATGTTGAAACCATCGATCGTATTAACATTCTCCAGGCAGCCCTTCTCTCCATGGCGAAAGCCGTGGGAAACCTTGCCATACAACCTGATTATCTGCTGATTGACGGCCCCTTTCAAATCCCACTGGATCTGCCTCAAAACACTCTCCCCAAAGGCGATTCCCTGAGCATTTCCATCGCCGCCGCTTCGATTATTGCCAAAGTCACACGGGATCGTATGATGGTGGATTTTGACAGAACCTATCCGGAGTATGGTTTTTCAAAGCACAAAGGATACCCTACCAAGGCGCACAGAGCGGCGATTCGAAAATTGGGTTGTTTACCCATTCACCGCAAGACCTTTAAAGGGGTTAAGGAATATCTTACGGAATGAATCAGCGCCAGGCATTCGGGAAAGCGGGTGAGGAGTTGGCGGTTCGCTACCTCAAAAAAAAGGGCTACAAAGTCCTTGAGCAGAACTATACGTGTCCGGTGGGCGAAATCGACATCATCGCGAGGGATAAAAAAACGATTATCTTTGTTGAGGTGAAAACACGGCGATCCATGTCCTACGGGAGCGCCAGACTTGCCATAACGCCCCGTAAACAGAGAAAAATATCAATGACGGCCCTTTACTACCTCAAATCCAATCACCAAATGGATCAAGATGCCAGATTTGATGTGGTGACGGTTCAATCCATCGGGGCTACACAGGAAATCGATCTCATTCAAAATGCATTCGATCTGGCGTATCCATAAAAAACAGCGCTATGGAAGGACGCTGTTTTTTTCCCATCATTTAAAGCCTGGTCCTTTGGGCAAGGTCAAAGATATTGGCTATGCCGAGGGTGGTAGTTACTGAAATCCGAAGCACAAAATTCGAAATCCTAAACAATACTTAATGATCCAAATTCGAATGATCAAAACAAGACCTTGGATACCAGTTCAAGCACCATGTTTGAACCGCAATAGCGAGCGCATTCCCCGTAGCTTGCTACGGGGAATGCGAGCGAATCTAAATTAGACAGAATTCCTTACGGTCGAAGATTCCTGGCAGCTTGCTGCGAGGTTCTTCAATCATTTGAGCATTTGATATTTAGATTTGTTTCGTATTTCGATATTCGGATTTAGAATTTATCACACGCTGGATGTGAATAAAATTAATCCCTTATAGGGTTGAATCAGTGCTGGACCCTGGTATCTACTATTTATTTTCCAT
>QMMS01000199.1 GCA_003647375.1 Deltaproteobacteria bacterium | reverse complement strand
TTTTTAGGAAACTTCAGATCAGTTTAGAAAATTGGGTTAATCTTGACCTGTATGTAACGGCAAATCCAAAGAGATTACTTCCTGTAATCATGAAAGTTGATCATTATCAGAAAGGAAATTTAAAGCAGACGTCAAACTTCATCAGATGAAGCTTTCCTTTATTATCAAGGCATATGGCTATTTCCGATAGCCGCCATCGACTACTTCACGAAAAAAGCAAAACCACCGTATCTTGGGGTTTGGGATAATAAGGAAAACCTGTTGATTACGCTAACAAATCTTCAAACCGGAAACTGTGATTGATGGAGACGAGCTGCATAAAATCGCGCCAAAAAAAACGAGTGATACATTATCCGAAGATCTAAATATCAGTCTCATCAATTTGCTGCCATCGGGAAGATTGTCGGGCTTGATTGGAACCACTTCATGTATTTCGATCTTTTTGGTTTTAGATCTTTTGGGAGCTTACTTTCTTGCCGGTGTTCCCCTTGCGCATAGCGCTCAAAAGCTATCGGGGGCTTTTTTATTATGATCGAGAACCATCCTTTGCATCAGGGCGGCCTGGACGGAAACCCCGACAAATATCAAGACAGCTAAAATCAGTACGCTGGCATAGAGGTTTAAAGGTAAGGCATTAACAATCATTGTGGCGCCTGTTAGAGAGGAAAGTATGATTAATGCCCAGTCAAAAAATGCGGCAGTGGTCACCGCACCAAGAATTCCTCCGATCATGAAAAACAGCCAGGGCACCAGGTCCATATGCCATTCCATCGAATATATGAGGCTTAACATAAGATAGCCGCCTGCAAAAAAACCACTTAAAATGATGGCAATTCGCTGTAGATAGATAGCCAATATCGCACCTGCAATTCCGACCACAAGACCGATAAGAAGCATTATCCAGCTCGGTTCCCCAAAGAAGGAGTGTTTGGAAATGTACAGCCCTGCAATAAATCCGACGGCTCCAATAAACAACCAAAAGAGCTTTCGTCCCAAGGTCAGAACAATCAGGCCCAGGACAATTGTAAATGAAATTACCGGCAGTCCCTGAAAGATTTTATGAAATTGATGAAGTTGATCCATCTATCCCCTCAAAGTAAGTCGTGCAGTCCGACATTAACGGAAAGCTATCTAAAAAACACATTCATTTTTTAACAATGGCGCCCAATTTTCTCCACAGCGCAGAACGGCTGATCCCCAGCAGTTCCGCTGTTTTTGATTTGTTTCCTCCTGTTGCTTCCAATGCTTTGAGGATGTGCTTTCTTTCTATTTCAGCCAGCGTTACAATGCTGTCTTCACCAACCGAAGTTGATGTGTCGACCGCGTGAAAACGGCCTGGCAGGTGTTTGGCTTCTATGGTTTGGCCATCGGTAAGAATGACGGCGCGTTCAATGAGGTGCTCAAGCTCCCTGACGTTTCCCGGGAAATCATGGGCCATAAAGACGGAGATAACCTCATCCGAAATATATTCGACCGATTTTTTAAAGTCTGTGGCATATTTATCGAGAAAATAGCCGGACAAGGGAAGAATATCGTCCCTCCGCTCGCGCAGAGGTGGGATGAAAAGCTCCATCAGATTTAATCGATGATACAGCTCTTCTCTGAATTTTCCTTCTTCTACCAATTTTTCAAGACTGTAACGGCTGGCCACGAGAATTCGCACATCAAACAAAAAACGATGGGCACCCTCCTCCCGAAACGCTTCTTTATTGTCAATTACCTTCAACATGGAAAGCTGCATTTTCATGGGCATATCTTCGATTTGATCCAGCAGGATCGTCCCGCCGGATTCCGTTCGATCAACATCTTGGTTCGAATGTACGTTGCCTGGAAATATCATCCTGCCTTGTTCGAAAAGTTCCTCAATGAGCAGATCATTGCTGAAGCACCCGCAGTTGAATGCGATGAAGCGGTGATCTTTTCTGGGACTTGAATTGTGAATGATCCTGGCCGCCAATTCTTTTCCTGTGCCGGTTTCTCCACGAAAAATAACCGTACAGTCCAGCGCTGCCACCCTTTCGATATTCCGTCTCAGTATCTGCATGACATGGGTTTCGCCGATCATTCGTAACCGCCCAAAGAGCTCGGTTTCAGGCCCACCCCTATGGATTGTCGGTGTATTCTGAATACTTGGTTTTGAGACATGGTCAGATATGATCTCGACCTTTCCCGGGCGAAACACCTCTGTCTCGCCACCCATATCGCCATCGGCTTTGTTGGAATGCGGCGTAATCACAATGGTGTTGCCGCGTTTATTGCTCTTATTAATAAAATCCCAAAAAGCTTGCATGTGATCCTTTTCGAAAAAGGCGCTGTCAATGGCTTCAGTTGCCTGTTTGACTTTTTCACTGCCATAACCGGTCAATAGAACCGACCTTAGATCCGGATAGATTTCCTTTAACTTGGCAATGGTCACCAGGCCATCCATGTCGGGCATTTTCAGATCCACGATGGCAAGATCAATGGGATTATTTTTGGCAAGCGCCAAGGCTTCCAGACCGCTGGATGCTTTGAGTGGATCGAAGCCTATTATCTTAAGGCGTTCCGCGATGGAATTTAGAAATTTTTCCTCGTCATCTACCAACAGTATTTTTTTGATTATATCTGACATTTTTGAAAAACTATTTCTTTTTAGTGTGATGAGATTCGATATCAACGGCGTTCTCCAGGTCTCCACCGGTCGCCATTCCTGCAGCCGCCATGGAATTTTCAAGACTTTGCAGCATTTTCCTTACAAAACCCCAGAATTTTCCCATGTTCTCTTTTTCGAAATAGGATGCGTTGAGGGCTTCCGTGGCCTCTTGAAGTTTTTCGTCACCATGGGCTGTCAACAGCAACGTTTTAATGTCCGCATCGATTTCTTTGAGTTTCGTAATCACCGCCAAACCGTCCATATCCGGCATTCGCTGATCGACGACGGCCACATGGATTTTGGTTGTTCGCGTGATTTCGATGGCCTCATGTCCATTTAGTGCCGAATAGGGCTCATATCCTTTCAGCCGGATCCGCTCGGCTATCTTCTCAAGGAATTTTTTGTTGTCATCCACCAAAAGAATATTGATGCTTCCTAAAGGAAGGTTCAATAAAAACGACCAGAACTTTCCCATTTCTGATTTGTGAAAAAAGGAGGAATTGAGTGCTTCGGTGGTTTCTTTAAGCTTTTCGTCGCCGTGACCTGTCAGCAGGATCGTTTTAATATCGGGCAACAATTCCTTCAACTTCGTGATAACCACCAGGCCATCCATATCGGGCATTCTTTGATCGACCACGGCAACATGCATGTGTTGCTTTTGTGCGATCTCGATAGCTTGCCGGCCATTGGTCGCGGTGAAAACGTTGAATCCTTTTATAATGGCTCTTTTAGCAACGGATTTCAGAAACTTTTCGTTGTCATCCACCAGCAGGATATTGATTTCTTTTGCTTTCATATTTCACCTTTAAATAATTCCAGATATGGGATCATTTGAAAAAACGTTGCTTATCCCCTGACAATGCATGGGAAAGGGGCAATTTATTGGGTGGCTGCAATGATGCACCTTAACTTAATGGCCGCCACTGCCCAAAATTCCGGAAGCTGCAATCGACAACACCGCGATTTCCAGGAACGCAATGACCGCGAAAATCCAGTTTTTTTGACGGATATAGCCCCTGAGCAGAACCAGAAAGCAAAAAATGGTCATCAGGCCAAGCAGGGTTAAACCGATATAGTTTAAAAAGTCCCCCTTTGCCAGCAAGGCGACCCATCCCCACCCATGGGGAGAATGAGTGATCTCGAGATAGTCGGTGACATTTTTGTCCCAAATCTTTGGAATCAATGACATCTTGACGTGGGAAGGCAATAATCCGGCCAGATATATCGCATAGGTTGTCACGAGAACAGCAATTCCAGCCCATACGCCGATAATCAGTAGGTTAGCGTAGACAATCTGTTCCCGTGACGCCTTAACACTCTGTTCTTTGTCGCTGCTTTGCATGCGTCGCCCCCTATTTCAGCGGTTTTGTCTTTATCCCAGCAACCCCAGGCCCGTTCCTTTGTCAATGGCTTTCAACCCTGCAAAAAACAGCACTGTGATAACAATATAACGTATCATTTTTGGCTTGGCAACAGCGAGGATCTTGACACCAATAAGTGAGCCCAGCATCAAACCCACGATGGAGGGAATCCCTATCAGTGGGATAACACATCCCCTGTTCAAATATATCCAGGCCGCTGATGTGTCAGTAATGGACAGTAAAAACTTGCTGGTGGCCACGGAAACCTTTAAAGGAACACCCATCAGCAGGTTGAGAACCGGCACGTTGGCCCATCCGGCGCCGAGTCCGAACATGCCGGCCAGAAGACCTACCAGAATAAACATGAACAATCCCAGTAAGGTTCTATGAGTTTTCCATTCCACGATTTCCCGGGCGCCGTCATCCCAGTAGGCCCCTCCCAAGCCCAGGGCCAATCCGATGGCATCCTGTTTTGTTACAACCGGCTTTTCAGTGTTCTTTGAATAAAGTAACAATATGGCTATGGCTACGATGGTTACTCCCAAGCAGACCTGAATGATGTCTGGGTTCAATGCGGAGAGATAGAGCCCGAGCATCGCGCCAGCAACAGAAAAAGTGGAGGCGATGAGGGCCACCGGCAGGGCGAGTCGCAGATTAGCCAGATTCCGCCGGAGCAGGCCCGGACCGGCTGCCAACGCGCCTGCCAGCGCGACCATTAGCCCGATTCCCCTGACGAAATCGATGTGGAAGGGGAAAAAACCACTCACCAACGGCACATAAAGAACGCCGCCGCCGACACCTGCCATGACAGCCAATATGCCGAGGATAAGACAGAAAAAAAACAGAACAATCGGCCAGAACCACCAGGGTTTAGTCGAGTCGATAGCTGCCGTTTGTTCCACAGCATATGCTGCCAGCGGGTTACTCAGGACCAATACAGATAAAGACACAAGCCACCGACCTGTCGAAAAAACTCGAATGTTTAACATTTAATCAACCTTTCAAATAAATGTTTACAAATGAAACCTTTTTATGTATACATGTTCTATAAAACAATAATTTAACACAGTCAATATAAAAAAGTTGCAAAATGGTACATTATAATATATTAATTGTCGACGATGAAAAACGGTACGCAAAAATGCTTGCCAAACGATTAAATCTTCGAGGCTGTGTATGCGAGGTCTGTTACAACGGGAGACAGGCGCTGGAGATTATAAAACGCAAACAATTCTTTCTTACGCTACTGGACCTTCGCCTGCCGGATATTTATGGTATCGAAGTTCTGACCCGGATCAAAGAGAGTTGCGCTACGATGCCCGTGATTATATTAACCGCACATGGGACGGAAAAAGATCGACAAGAATGCATGCGGCAAGGGGCCTACGCATTTATGCACAAACCATTGCACATTGAAGCGCTGGTAACTATTTTGGCACACATCAAAGAGACGTCTGCATGATCGACAGATTTCGCAAATTACTAAAGCTCATACGTCTGGATTTTTACCACCAGGCGGATGAGCACCTGAACCCTTATTTTACATTCGCGAATTATAACAAAATCTGGGCTATCGGCATTTTGGTTCTCGGTCTGACGGCTTTGGTTCCGTTGATTACAGTGGCAGTCATACATTACCAGTTGATTCAAAAATCGGTTGATTCGGAGCTTATTCTGCGTACGGAACGATTGACTTCCAATGCCAGAAGAGCTGTGTCCTTTTTTATGGAGGAACGGCTCAATGCCTTGAGATTCACTGTCAATGAAATTGAATATGCACAACTAACAAGCCCGGAGCACCTGTCTGAGGTCTTGAGAAACATAAAATTGGGTTTCGGCGGATTATCGGATTTGAGTGTCATCTCCCCTACCGGTACCCAAGTTGCCTATGCCGGCCCTTTCAACCTTGAGGGAAGAAACTATAGCGACCAACACTGGTTCATCGAGTGCCGCAAAAATAATTATTATGTGAGCGAAGTATTTCGAGGATACCGGGACGTACCCCACATCATCATTGCAGTGAAGTCTTTCCGTGCGGACAACACGTTTTTTATATTACGCGCCACCCTTGAAACAGAACGGCTCATACAAACGCTGACCTCCTATGAAACCGGCAAGCATGCAGATATCTTTCTGGTCAACCTGTCCGGGATCATACAAACGCCGTCAAAACACCACGGCAGCATTTTTGAGAAGATGGCCCTGCTGCCCCTACCTAAATATTCCCCGAGAACACAGACCATCACAGTCGGCGATGGTCAAGGACAATCCATTGCGGGCTATGCTTTTATTTCCACCGAAATTGCCGATACCCCTTTCATTCTCATGGTGATCAAGCAGAAGGAAGGCATGACGGGTGTCTGGGATGAATTGCTTTCCAAAATCAACTGGTTTGTTGGCCTTTGTGTTATAACTATCCTCATCGTTATAACCATTACCTGCACATTCATGGTCAACAAGATGTTTATGGCCGATAAGGACAAGGCTGAAACGCTGGCATTGGTGGAGCAGAACTGTCAGTTGGCATCAGTTGGTCAGCTGGCAGCCGGTGTCGCCCATGAGATCAATAATCCGCTGGCATTGATCAACGAAACAGCCGGCTATATAAAAGATCTTTTCACCATCGCCGAAACATACCATCAGGACGACGAATTGATGGAGAACATCGATTCCATTTTGGAAGCGGTGGAGCGGTGTGGTCGAATCACTGGACAACTTCTCGGGTTTGCACGAAAATTCGATATCAAAATCCAAAAGATCAACTTAAAAGAGATTATTTCCGATGTGCTTAATTTTCACAACAAAGAGGCTGAATACCGAAATATTAAAGTAAATGTGGACATACCGGAGGAGAATATTGAAATTGAAAGTGACCGTGGAAAATTACAGCAGATCTTGCTGAATTTGGTTAACAATGCTTTTCAGGCCATAGATGAAGGGTGCCGACTGGATATCATAGCCAAGCGCGAAGGGCTTGACAGCGTTGTCATTTCCATAAGTGACAATGGCTGTGGTATGCCGGAAGAAACCCTGCCGAAAATATTCGAACCTTTTTTTACCACAAAAGAACGGGGCAAGGGAACCGGACTGGGGCTCGCCATCACGAGCGGGCTTGTTACAAAGCTTCACGGAAATATCTCGGTAAATAGCAAACAGAATGAGGGCACAACCTTTACCATTACCCTGCCGATTCGTACTCAGGAGGAATTGCGCGACAATGAAAATTCTTTTGGTGGATGACGAGAAAAAATTTGCCATAATGCTGTCCAAACGGCTGGCATTACGTGGAATTGACGTCGATGTTGTCTTTACTGGCGAAGACGCCGTGAAAAAAACCGAAATCAACCGATACGACGTGGCCATTCTAGACGTCAAAATGCCGGGAATCGGTGGGATCAAGTTAAGACGGAAATTGATAGAATTGAATTCCGAAATGAAAATTATTTTTCTCACCGGCCATGGATCAGAAAGCGATTTCAAGATTGGTTCAGCTGAAGCCGCTTACTATCTCTCGAAACCACTTCATATTGAAACATTAATTAAAATTCTCCACAAGGTAGCCGGATAGACGATCGCGTACCCAGGGCCCGATGGTTCAACCCCTTAGTTGGGGTCAATTTACTGAATGAGCAAGCATTAGCGTTTAATCCCGTTTTTTCGAGGATACAAAAAAAGTAGAAGGAGACGTCATGAACAATGCCATTGATATTCAAAATAACCAAGACCTGGCGTTTTTTGGAAAAATCAATGCCAACATATCGCATGAACTGAAAAATATCCTTGCCATTATTTCTGAAACAGCCGGACTCTTAAATGATCTGACGGTATTGGCAGAAAAAGGCAAAAAGATTGACATGGACATGTTCAGGACGTGCAGCCAGGATATTGAAGAAGAAATTCAACGTGGTTTTGCAACCGTTAAGCAGATGAATACCTTTTCCCACAGCGTGGATACGTCGGTTAAAAGTGTAAACCTCTTGAATATACTTAAGCTGATGATTAACATTGCCGGTTTCTTGAGTTATGCGAGTAAGACCCGGGTGAACGCTCCCCAAGATGCTGAACTGATGATTTTGACATGTCCGTATCAGCTCCAACATCTGATATATCAGGTGCTTGTAGTTGCATTTAAGACAACGGGAACGGGGGAAGAGATTCAGATCTCCATATACCCGGAAAAAAACGGCGATGTCAGAATAATCTTTTCAGATCTTGGAGAATTATATGATGAGAAATTTCCGATCGATAAAATCCTTGCAATTGCTGCGTCAATTGATGTCAAGATTTTTATAGCCGATGATTTTCAAACTTTCGATCTCCTTATACCAGAGGCTATTAAAACAGTAACAATGATGGGGGCCCATGATTAGAGGAACATCTTGCATGAACAGAAGTGAGGGAGGATGCCATGAGCACTGAAAACAAAATAAAGCTATTGATGGTTGATGACGAGGTTAAATTTTT
>QMMS01000198.1 GCA_003647375.1 Deltaproteobacteria bacterium | reverse complement strand
TTTAAAAACATTGTTGTGCTTATCGAGTCGTCCTTTGATCGTTAGAATGGTTCCTTCTTCGATGAAAAGGTCTGATACGGAGATGGCCTGGGAAAGTATGCCGCCCGGGTTGTCCCTTAAATCGAGGACAAGCCCTTTTAAGGGAGTGGCGCCGCTTTCGAAATTTTCCAGAGCCTCCGCAACGTCATCGGTGGTCTGATCCCTGAAATTTGTAATCCGGACGTACCCGTAACCAGGTTCTATGCTGACGGATTTAACGCTTTCGATGGGAATAACATCCCGGACCAATGTAAATTCAATCGGTTTTTTCACGGCCTCTCTGACGACCGTAATAATAACCGTAGTTCCCTTGGGTCCTCTCATGCGTTTAACCGCATCTCTCAATTCGGAGGTTACCACACCGTCGACTTTCACGATCTTGTCCATTGCCTTGACGCCGGCTTCGTATGCCGGAGTACCCTCAATCGGTGAAACAACCGTGACAAAACTATCCCGCATGGTGACATGGATACCGATGCCTGTAAATTTACCCTCGGTATCGATCCGTAATTCCTCATAAGCTTCCGGTGGAAGCAGAGCGGAGTGTGGGTCTAGGCTACCGACCATTCCCTGAATCGCTTTTTCTATGAGGTCCTTTGGTTCTACAGGGTCCACATAGTTTTTTTGTATAATTTCAATAACGTCTGAAAAAATTTTCAAGCCCTTGTATGTTTCGTCGCTATCAGCAGAGAGCCTGTGATAAAAACCTGCCCCCGCGGTCGAGAAAACAATGGTCACGACAAGAACGAGCCACAACTTGGTGCGGCCATATCGGTTACCTGTCATTACAACTCCTTTTATCCCTTGTTGATCCAAGGGGACGGATCGATGGGTTTGCCATGATAGCGGACTTCGAAATGAAGACCGGGTTTTGCCATGGAACCGGTATCGCCGACCGTGGCGATAACCTCCCCCGCTTCAACGGGATCTCCTTTTTTCTTAAAAAGCTCTTCGGCATGCGCATAGAGGGTGTAATAGTGATCTCCATGATCGATGATGATCATGTTGCCATAACCTTTGAACCAGCTGGCATAAAGGGTTCTACCCTTGTATACGGCGAGTATGGGCTCCCCTCTTTCAGCGCGGATATTTATACCGCTTCTGAAATTAACGAGGTTGAATTCCGTGTTTGTATAAGGTCCGAATAATTCGACTATCTTACCGTTTACCGGCATGATTAGCAACCCCTTTAAATCTGTAAAGGCATGTGGTGACGAATCAGCATAGGGTTGCTTTCCAGGGTTTTCTTTTTTAAAATCGCTGAAGGTTGTGTTCAAGGCCTCTGCTGATCGCTTCAAAGATTTAATCGCGGCCAGAGTCAGCGCTTTTTGGTTGCGAATTTTTTTCAAGATCTGAGTTCTTTTTTGTCGTTTCTGCGTCAGCTCCTGAATTTTAACATTCAATCGTTTTTCGAGGGCATTTTTTTTCTTTTTTTGTGCATCCAGATTCCGGCGAACCAAAGAAAGTTCATTCTGGTTCTTCTGCAGCGTTTCGAGAACTATTTCATCCTGATACAGGATCTTTTCCAATGCGATTTTTCGATGAAAAAAATCATAAATCGAATCTGTAGAGGCCAGTAGGTTGAATTTTCCGAGCTGATTCAATTTGTAAAGGGCAACGATGCGTTGGGAGGCATATTTTTCATTTTTCATTATTTTTTTTGAAAACGCCTTGGATCTGTGGCTGTTTTCGTTAATCCGTTGATCTATCTTGAGGATGTCTTTTTGAATAAGAAAAACCGTCTGCCTGGCATCATTGAGGCCAAAGTTCAGGTTTTCCAGTTCCGAAATAACCCTGGTTTCTTTTTCTGTAATCGATACGATATCTTTTTTGTGAGCGTCGATCTCCTCGGGCTGCACCAAAAGAGGACTGGAAAATAAGCCGGCCATCAAGAGAAAGGAAAGCACAAGAACCTTTGCCGTTGAGCGCAGAGTGAAATACCGGGCTTGCAAAACGTTTATGGGAAAGAAATGCATTAGTTTTTTAAAAACTGTTTAAGAGACAGATAACAACCGAGCCACCCCACCAGCATGCTGCCGCCAACAAAAAGGAAAAATTGCCCGATGGATAGAAACTTAATCTCCAGAAATCCTATTGACAAACTAGCGTGAAATTTTGACAACACAAAATGATAAGCGGCAAACAGGGTCGCCAGTCCGGCAATGCTGCCAAGAGCACTAAGAATGAGTCCCTCGATATAAAAGGGTGCCTTGATGAAGCTGTTGTTCGAGCCAACCAGTCGCATGATTTCGATTTCTTCTTTTCTGGAGTACAGAACGAGTCGAATGGTGTTGGCGATGATGAACAGGGTTGCAATTAAAAAAAGTCCTCCCATGGCATATCCGACGAACTTGAACATATTGATGATATAAGAGAATTTTGCAATCCAGTGCTGACCATACTCTACTTCTTCCACCTGGGGTAGTGACTTAATTTTTTCGGCAAGCGCCGCTACTTTTTCCAACTCACGTGATGCATCGGTGATGCGAATCTCAAAAGCGTCAGGCAAGGGATTTCTCTTGAGATTTTCAAACAGGGAAGAATGGTGCCTCATCTGGTCTTTCAGGCGTTTGAGGGCGGTCTCTTTGGAAATAAAGTGGATTTCCTGCACGTTTTCTATCTGCTGAATCTGGTAGCGCAGGTCCAGTCGGTTGGCTTCGGTCGCTTGTGGTTCAAGGTATACAAGGACGCGGATTCCTTTTTTCCATGAATTCAATAACGCATTGGTATTAATAAAAAAAAGAGCAAAAGAACTGACAATTAAGATCGAAAGACCAATGGTCACAATGGTTACAGTGTTTAGGAATCGGTTGCTCAAGATATCTTGTAAGGCTTTTTTGAAGAAAAGCGTTATCATATTTTTCCGTTCAGGATAAAGACAGCTTAAACCTGGAGATGCCCCTGCTTCAGATAGATTATGCGATGCTTGGTATTACGAATCAACTCCGTATCGTGTGTCGCAAAGAGGACTGTCGCTCCTCGGTTATGGAATGTCGTAAGGAGTTCGAAAATATTTTCCGATGCCTCTGCGTCGAGGCTTCCTGTTGGTTCATCGGCCAGGATTATTTTGGGTTCGCCGACAACGGCCCGGGCAACCGCCACCTTTTGTTGCTCACCACCCGATAGGCCAAGAGGAAAGGCTCGCTGGCGGTCTTCCATTCCAACGGTTCTTAAAACACTATGAACTTTTTTTTGTATGAATCGCTGACTCAAGCCCCTTGCTTCGAGTACGAGCGCGACATTTTGAAATACCGTTTTTCCTGGAATCAGCTTGTAGTCCTGAAAAATAATGCCCAGTTTTCTTCTCAAGACATGCGCACGACTCTTTGATATTCTGGCCAGATTCATACCATCGATCAATACCTGGCCTTCTGTTATGCTTTCCCCAAGGTAAAGGAGTTTTAACAGGGTGGATTTTCCTGCACCACTGGGACCGGTAAAAAAAACGAACTCGTTCTTGAATACATCCAGCGTAATATGATTCAGAGCGGGTTTTGAGCCATAGTGCTTGCTGACATTGAAGATTCGAATCAGTGCAGTGTCCGCAGTTTTCATTCAAAAGAGTCCTGGCCCATCTCTCGATACAAAGAGGCTTTGGCGATTTGGAAATCATATAATGCGCGGTAATAGTTGTTCATGGTTCTGAAATAGAGCGTTTGTGCCGTAAGAACATCGGTAGATGTCGCAACCTGTTCTTTGTAACGCTCTTCGTTGATCCGGACATTCTCTTTGGCCTGCTCAATGGCAGTCTCGACGGTGATGATATTTTTCTCCGATGTCTGCATCTGCAGATAGGCCTGCGTAACACCGAACTGGATGCTATCTTCTGTTTTTGAACGGTTCAACATTGCCTGAGAGCGACGACTCTTCTTTTCCATGGTACCAGAGGATGTTCTCCCCCAGTCCCAGACATCCCATGATGCAACAGCGCTGATATCCCACGTGTCCTTATCTCCAATATCTTCACCACCATCGACATACCATTCATCTCCAATCCTGTAGTAACTGCCCTGTAGATTAACGGTCGGATAATAGCTTCTTTTCGCAAGCTGGACATCTTTTTCTGCCATTTCTATTTCAATATCAGACATCTTGAGCTCAATCCGTTTTTCCAACGCGGTCTCGATACAGAAATCAAGATCAAACTCAAAGGGTTTGTAGTCAAGCATGTCGACTATTTCAATGGATTGGTGAATGGGTCGTCGCAGCAGGACATTCAGATAGGCTCTGGCGATGTCCAGATGGCTTCTGGTGCGGACAACTTCCTGCGTTGCGCCTGCCAGCAGAACCTGAGATTCTAACAGGTCATTTAAAGGAGACATGCCCACCTGGTAGAAGTTGTTCACAACGTCCGTCTGAACACTGACCTGATTAACCGTTTCTTTGGAAACATCCAGAAGTTTTTTAGCCTTTAGAATTTCAAAATATGCTTTAGTCGCCTCGAGTGCCACATCCTGTCTGACCCGTTTTTTATTTGACGTTGTCAGGTCAAGATTCAGCTCCGCCATTTTATACTGATTGCTAATGGAAAAACCACTGAACAAAGGTTGGGTTATGGAAGCGACCAGCGAGTATCTGTCTTTAGGGACAGTGATACCTACAAAAGGACTCGTGACTTCCCTTTCGTTACGCTTGTACTGGTATGTTGCGTTGAGGGTTGGATAAAAATCCGTTCGGCTCATATTTTTTTTATGTTTTGCAGCCTCGGCTTCCTTGTTCGACGTCTTGACATCGATATTTGCTTCCAGGGCAATTTGGACAATTTGCCGCAGAGACAGCGGGGATGACGTCACTTCTTCTGCTGTCAACGGACTTTGAGCCCAGAGAAATATAATCAAAAGACAATACAAACAGGCTTTGAGGAAATTTTTTTCTGACATCATTTAGATATCCTGACTCCAGTGGTATGATTTTGATTTGACCCGATCTCAAATAATTGCTAAAGGATTCCTAAGGTAAAGGAGTGCTGTCTCCAGTTTTCCTTTCCCAAGGCCTCCACTGAAACCCATTGAATCGCTTCTTCCGTTTTGGTGGAGGTTTTTTTTTACCCGAATGAGGACATTAAATCAACTGTTTCTTGTAAGAGCCGTGGTATGGAATCGCCTGGTTTTTCAATCCGGAAACAGGTAAGGAGAATCCAACGATGAAAAAGGAGCTCATTGACCTTCTGTGTAAAAAAGCTTTCAAGTATCATGATGAACCGGTTTTTAAGCTGGTTTCCGGCCGGATGAGCCAGTATTATATTAACTGCAGGCCCGTGACGCTTGATCCCCGGGGCTTGTTTCTTGTGGGGCATCTGATGTTTCGGGCTATCAAGGATCTTGATGTGAAGGGTATCGGGGGGTTAACCTTTGGTGCCGACCCGATAGCCGTGGCTACCGCCTATACATCTGAGCTTAAAGACAAACCCGTGAAGGCTTTTTCCATTCGAAAAAACCAGAAAGATCACGGGGTGATCCAGTGGATTGAGGGTGATTTGAGTCCGGGTGACCGGGTCGTTATCATTGATGACGTTGCAACGACAGGCGGTTCGACCATAAAGGCGATTGAACGGGCTACATCAGAGGGGCTGGATGTCGTCAAAGCAGTTCTTCTAGTAGACAGGCAGGAAGGCGGTATCGAAAATATTCGCAATCATGTGCCGGATGTCTCCTCACTCATTTTACGTGATGAGTTGATCCAGCACTGGAAAACACTAGATATCGACGGCCGATAAATCGTTCAGATAATAATAACCGGTTATCCGAAAAACTCAAGTTGAGTTGTCTTGGCGGTATGCGGTATCGCTTGGGCTTTATAGATAACCGCATAATAATATTGCTAAATCGTTTTCTTCCTAATATTTTAAAAGATAGTGTCCGTCCAGAAATAGGGATTTTCGCGTTCTGACAAGGCAGGCGTCAGATTTAACCCGGAGGAATAGCGTGCTATTTTGAGGAGTTAAATCATGGCGCCCAACGCCGTCAGGGCGTGAAAAGACCATTTATGGATGGACACAAAGCTATGTTTGGGGGATGTACGTGGCGCAGGCATCTTCAGATTCCCAGGTTCGGACGCGGGAAACACGAATCTCCGGACCAGAGATTCTTTCCTGCATTGACTCGGCGATATATTTGGCAATATTTTCTGAGGAGGAGTTTTTGTTTTGAAAGCACTCTAAATCGTTAAGAAACGTGTGGTCCAAAATCTTAACGATATCGGCCAGGTGTTTTTTGATTTCGCCAAAATCAATTACCACGCCGGCATCATTCAATTTTTCACCTGCAATAAAGACCTCAACCTTCCAGTTGTGTCCGTGTAGGTTTTCGCATTTTTTTGCAACCATCGCTAATTGATGGGCCGCAGCAAAGTGGTTAACAATTTTTAATTCATACATGGGTGTCACCAATCAATTCGAATGGGTTGCACTTTTCGGCTCACCCTTGAATAAATTTTTTATTTTATTGGAAATTTTATTGGATTCCAGTTTTGCGAATTCTTTTAAGAGTTTTTCCTGCTTTTTATTCAGGCTGGTGGGGGTTTTGATAGATACCTGAATAATCTGATCACCACGCCTGCCGTTTCTCAGGGAAGCGATGCCTTCTCCTGAAAATCGAAAAACATCGCCCGGTTGCGTACCCTTTGGTACTTTTAAAGTTTTCTTGCTGACCAGTGTCGGTATCTCTATTTCATCTCCCAATGCGGCCTGGACAAAGGAGATGGGGATTTCACATATCAGATCTGAATTGTTTCTGGCAAAGAATTCATGTGGCTCGACATGGATAAAAATGTAGAGATCACCTGGATGGCCTCCGTTGTTTCCTGTCTCCCCTTCACCATTTAAGCGGAGTCTGCTGCCGGTATCAACACCTCCCGGGATTTTGACAGAAACGGTTTTTTTGATTTTCAGATGACCGGACCCCCTGCAGTTTTTACAAGGGGACGCAATGACCTGTCCGCTCCCGCCGCATTGTGAACAGGTGGTTCTGACGGTGAAAAAACCCTGACTTCTGGAAACCTGCCCCAACCCGTTACACTGGTTGCATGTTTCCGGATAGGTACCAGGTTCACTGGCACTGCCCTCACAAACCGAACAGGTTTCCAGTTTTTCTACGTCAACGGCCGTTTCCGTACCGAATGCTGCATCCATAAAGGAAAGACCGAGGTCATAGCGGAGATCGGCCCCTCTCTGAGATCTGCTACGTCCGGAGCGCTGACCTGAGCCAAATCCGAAGAAATCCTCAAAAATATCACCAAAGCTCGAAAAAATATCTTCGAACCCGCCAAAACCCGAAAACCCGGATCCCTCCAGGCCTTGATGACCGTATTGATCATAGATTTTTCGTTTTTGGTCGTCCCTGAGGACTGCATAGGCCTCTGCGGCTTCCTTGAAACTTTCTTCGGCATTTTTATTCCCCGGATTCTTATCCGGGTGAAATTTTATTGCCTGCTTTCGATAGGCTGTCTTGATCTCCGACTCTGAAGCGTTTCGGTCGACACCTAAAATTTCGTAGTAATCTCTCTTGCTCTGCATGGATAACCTGTTTGATGAATGGAAGATAAGCGTAACAATTGGTCATAAAAATAATGCAGCATGGCGCCTTGTCAATGCATGATGGTTACATCGGAAGGGATTCGGTGTTCAAAAGCGATAGAACCGGCAACAAGAGGAACGCTCTGCCCCGAACATTTCATGAAACTTGACGTTGGGGTTTAATCGACAAAAGATCTTCGGAAGCGTGTATCCTTTTGCCATCTGACATCATCTCTTTTAGGATATTCAATGTTGTAGTGAAGTCCGCGGCTTTCTTTCCGGTAGGAAGCGCATTTGATGATCAGTTCTGCGACGGTTGCAATGTTTCTGAGTTCGACCAGACCGGATTCAACCTTAAAATTCCAGTAGTATTCCTGGATTTCGTTTTGAATGATATCGATTCGCCGCTTTGCTCTTGCAAGGCGTTTGTTTGAGCGGACGATACCGACATAATTCCACATGAGTCGCCTAATTTCGTCCCAGTTGTGAGAAACCATAATGACCTCGTCGCTGTCGGTTGTTCCTGTGTCATCCCAGCCAGGGACTTCCGGTAGTGATTTGAATTTACCTTTTTTAAGGTCGTTAACAGCTTGAATCGATGCATTGGTGGCATAGACAACCGCCTCGATTAATGAGTTGCTGGCAAGCCTGTTTGCACCATGAAGCCCGGTACAGGCGGTTTCTCCAACGGCGTAAAGATTCTGAATATCGGTTCTGGCAAAAAGGTCGGTGGCTATTCCACCACACATGTAGTGCTCCGCGGGAACCACTGGAAGTGGCTCTTTTGTCATGTCATATCCAAAGCTTATACATTTCTGATAAATGTTGGGAAAGCGGTTTCGAACAAGATCAGAACGTTGGTGGGAAATATCTAAAAACACGGAATTGTCGCCGCTTTTTTTCAATTCTCTATCAATGGCACGGGCAACCACATCTC
>QMMS01000197.1 GCA_003647375.1 Deltaproteobacteria bacterium | reverse complement strand
ATTTGCGCCTGTATTAGCAAAAGCGGCAGTGGCCACAGGTGTGGACGGCGTTTTTATGGAAGTCCACCCCGATCCGGACAACGCTCTTTGCGATGGCCCCAATTCACTGTACCTGGATACGCTTGAAGATTTGCTTACCCGATTGGTCCGGATACGACAAGCTGTTTAATACAATACCCACGGTCACCCCGTAACGGGTGCCCAACTGCAAGGTGCCAGGCGATAAACCTAAAGCGATAAGCCTAAAGCGATAAGCCTAAAGCGATAATGGATAAGAATAAACTTAAAAAAATCGAGCTTTTACTCCTGGATGTGGACGGTGTATTGACCGACGGGGGCATCATCTACACAGACAGCGGCGAAGAAATCAAGATTTTCAATTCCCGCGATGGTCTCGGCATTCGTCTTCTGCAGGATGCCGGTGTTCAGGTCGGCATTGTCACCGGCAGGGCATCCCGGGTTCTTCGCCACCGCTGCAAAAACCTGCGCATCGATCTTCTGTTTGATGGGATTGTAGACAAATCTTCTGTATTGCAGGAGATTTGTGAACGAACAGATATAAGGCCGGCCCATATAGCCTTTGTGGGTGATGATCTGGTGGATTTGCCGCTTTTTGCCCTTATTGGTGTTTCCATTGCAGTTGGCGATGCCCATGCGGTTGTCAAGCAGAAGGTGGATTGGGTTACTGCCGCATTCGGCGGATCCGGGGCTGTTCGCGAGATATGCGACGAAATCTTGAAATCAAAAGGCCTCTTTAACCAGATAGTGGAGAAGATGGCAACCACCGGCCCCTCCTGACTACAGAACAAACGAATCATAAAAAGACAGGTGCAAAGAACGTAATCAAAAACATTCAGAATAGAGTAGATGACCTTGGCCAGTTCGAGCAACAAACAGCGCCGGCTCAAACTTGTATTGATTTTAGTAATCGCCGTCACCATTGGAATTGTATTGGCCTCCTTTTTGCGGTACCGGAATGATACAAAAAACAGTGTCCCGGCTTTGTCGGACGACCGGAAAAACGCCAGCATTTCCATTGGCAAGGTTCACCACACAGCCACCAAGAACGGCAAAAAGGAGTGGAGCCTCGTTGCAGACTCAGCCCATTATATTGAAAAGGAAAACCGTGCTCTTTTCGAGAACCTCGAAGTTGTGTTTTACATGGATGGCGGCGATGAAGTCAGGCTGTCCGCCGATCGTGGATATCTGCAGACCGAGTCCAATGATATCCAGGTGGAGGGCGATGTAATTGTGAAAAACGGAACATATCGGATTGAAACCAGGGCGTTGAATTATAATCATAAATTGCGGCGTCTGCAAACCGATGACCGCGTAAAGGTATCAGGCGAAAGGTTATCCCTTTCTGCAGATGCGGTGTCAGTAGATTTGAATACACGGAAATCCGAATTTAAAGGCAATGTAAAAGGGGTTCTCAGTGAAGGCATGCTTCTCTAAAAAAAGCTTAATCTCAACCATGTTGTGTTGCGCGGTTCTGTTAACCTTAATGGTGTGCCCATGGAACCCCTGTTCTGCTGAAAACATTGCGGCAGAGCCCTCAGAGGACACGACAGACGACAACATGATCCGTGTCACGGCAGACCGTCTGGTCACGGACACCCAATCCCAAAACGCGGAATTCATCGGGAATGTCCACGCCATTCGCGGCACCATGACTATTTTTTGCGACAGTTTGAAAATATTCTACACGGGCGAACCCGCCCAGGGCACCCAGGAGCAACTCGGTACGGAATCGATTCAGCGCATAGTGGCTGACGGAAATGTCAACATTCATTTTGACAACCAAACAGCCACCACCCTGCGTGCCGAGTGGTCGACAAAGGACCAGACAATAGTCCTGTCCGGACCGAATTCGAAAATTGTCTCCGGAAAAAATTCCATATCCGGATCGAAAATTACCCTACATCAGGGTGACAACCGTATCCAGGTTGAAGGCGGGAATGAAGGGCGTGTGGAAGCGCAGTTTTATTCAAATGAACAAGGGATGCCTTTAAAGCCATAATTAGATCCAAAACCAAAGGATGCATAATTCCATAGCCAGATGTCAATACTCTCAGTACAAAAATTGGTGAAAATTTACCGTGGGCGCAAAGTCGTAAACTCGGTTGATCTCAAGGTTGAATCAGGCGAAGTAATCGGTCTTCTCGGGCCAAACGGCGCTGGAAAAACGACCTCATTTTACATGACGGTCGGCATGGTAAAACCGGACGAGGGACACGTTTTCCTCGATGACCAGGAGATCACCGATCTGCCTATGTACCAGAGGGCCCGAAAAGGCCTGGGCTATCTGCCCCAGGAATCGTCCATATTTCGCAAACTCACGGTCAAACAGAATGTGATGGCCATTCTGGAGACCATGGCCCTTTCAAAGTCGGAAAGAGAGAACCGTGCAAACATGCTGCTGGACGAGTTGGGGATCAAACGGCTTTCCCAGCATAAAGCGAGTGTTCTTTCCGGCGGCGAGAGACGCAGGCTCGAAATAGCCCGTTGCCTGGTGACCAATCCGACATTTATTCTGCTCGATGAACCTTTTGCCGGTATCGATCCCCTGGCGGTCATTGACATAAAAAACATCATCGATCATTTAAAGAAACGCAATATCGGTGTCCTCATATCCGACCATAATGTAAGGGAGACACTTGAAGCTTGCGATAAAGCGTATATATTAAATGATGGACAGGTAATCGAAAAGGGGTCACCCGAAAAAATTGCCTCAAGCGAGATTGCACGCCGCATCTACTTGGGAGACGAATTCAGGTTATAAAATGGCTATCGAACTCCGGCAGCAACTAAAACTGACCCAGCAGCTTATCATGACACCACAGCTGCAGATGGCGATCAAACTGCTCCAGCTTTCACGATTGGAGTTGATGGACAAGATCAGCCAGGAGCTAGAGGAGAATCCGGCGCTTGAAGAGGTACAGGAAGCTATCTCCAAGGAACAGCAACCGGAAAAAACCGAAACAGCCAATGAACAGCCTGCATCAGAAAAAGAGATCACCATCGAAGAAAAAATCCCCGATGAGGTGGACTGGAGTAATTATCTGGATGAATACAACTCCCCGGGGCGGGTAAACTTTGAATCGGAAAACCGGGATTCACCGAGATTCGATGCCTTTATCTCAAAAAAGGAATCACTCAGCGACCATCTTCTCTGGCAGTTTTTAATGATCTTCCCTTCGTCTGAGGATGAAGAGATCGGCAGCCAGATCATCGGAAATCTGAACAGAGACGGGTACCTGGATGTACCCCTTGAGGATATCGCTGAGAATTGTGAATGTGAACTGGAAAGAGTGGAAGACGTCCTGGCAGCGATGCAGACGTTCGATCCTGTCGGCGTTTGTTCAAGGGATCTGGGGGAGTGCCTCCTGATCCAGGCGAGGCACCTGGGCCTGGAAAACGACCTTTTGACCGAAATCGTCACCAACCATCTCAATCACCTTGAAAACAAGAACTACAAGGCCATCTGCAAGGCACTGAAAGTACGCTTTGACGACGTTGTAGCCGTCGTCAACGTGATCAAGGGACTGGAGCCCCGGCCAGGACGCAAGTTCAGTGAGGAAGAGCCGCAGTACATCACACCGGACATATACGTATATAAATCCGAAGGTGATTTCATCATCGTATTGAACGATGACGGCATGCCGAAACTAAGGGTCAACCCGTTTTATAAACAGGCCATTTCCAAGGGGGAAACCGTTTCCGACACCACCAAGGAATACCTTCAGGATAAACTGCGCTCAGCCGCCTGGTTGATCCGTAGTATTCATCAGCGGCAAAAAACGATATACAAGGTCATGGAGAGTATTCTAAAGTTCCAGGGAGATTTCTTCAAACACGGCATCACCCATCTAAAACCCATGGTTTTACGGGACGTGGCCGAAGACATCGACATGCACGAGTCCACCATAAGCCGGGTGACAACCAATAAATACGCCTACACGCCCCAAGGTATTTTTGAGTTGAAATATTTTTTCAACAGTTCTATTAAGCGGGTCCACGGCGATGCCATCGCTTCGGCGAGCGTGCAGGATAAAATTAAAAAACTCATCGAACACGAAGACCAGCGCAAGCCCCACAGCGATAGCAAAATGGCGGAAATGCTCAAGAAGGAAAATATTAATATTGCCCGTCGAACGGTGGCCAAGTACCGTGAAATGCTGGGTGTACTATCATCCAATAAACGCAAACAGTTATAAGGAGGTCTATATGCAGACGTCTGTAACTTTCAAAAACCTTGATTCCTCCGAGAATTTGAGATCCTACGTGTCCGACAAACTCGATCGGTTCGATAAATATCTTTATAATCCGGCGGAAGCAAACGTCGTGCTGTCTGTTGAAAAATTCAGGCATATTGCCGAAATCAACATCAATGGGGACAGGCTGAATATCAACGGTAAAGAGGAAACCGAAGACATGTATTCCGCCATCGACATGGTCCTGGACAAACTTGAATCCCAGATAAAAAAAAGCAAGGAAAAGAACCGTGAAAGAAGAACCGGAGCCAAGTTCAGGGACAGGGCTGACGCTTCCACCGAAAGCTTCATGGGCGAAGATGATGTGGAACGTCAGGTCAAAATAAAAAACATCGATTATAAGCCCATGGACATCGACGAGGCCGTCATGCAGATGGAGCTTGTGGATGATAATTTTCTTGTTTTCACTAATTCGCGCACAGACAGCATAAATGTCCTCTACCGGCGCAAAGACGGCCATTTTGGTCTTATTCAGCCCAGTTGACAAGGTGAGCCGAGATGAAAATTTTGGAAGTACTGCAAATAGACGCGATTTTGGAAGACCTATCGTCCACAGATAAGAAGGGTATCCTTGAAGAACTGGTGGCGCCTGTTGCCAAAGCAGCCAATGTCGGTGAGGAAGGTCTTGTCAAGGTGCTGCTGGACCGGGAACGGTTGGGAAGCACGGGGATCGGCGGCGGTGTCGGCATTCCCCACGGAAAACTAAAAAATCTTGATGATATTGTACTGGGCTTTGGCCTCAGCCGAAAAGGCGTCGACTTCGAATCCATGGACGGCAGGCCGACCCACATTTTTTTTCTTCTGGTAACCCCTGAAAACTCAACCGGCCTGCATCTCAAAATGCTAGCCCGCATATCAAGGCTGCTGAAAGACGAATCATTCAAAGAGCGGCTGACAAATGCTTCCAGCCGAGAGGAAATCTTTGCCATCATCCAGGAGGTAGACGAGGAGTTTTAACCCGTCAACGTTCCAGAAAGTCTGCGCATCATTACAATCTCGTGGAACGCCCTTTATCCTCCTTGCCTAATCGGTGTGAGACTGCAATTGACAGTGAAAGAGATAAAAATATTCATCATCACCGGACGTTCCGGCTCAGGCAAAAGCACGGCACTGGATACTTTTGAAGATGCGGGTTTCTATTGCGTGGACAACATGCCCGTGGCATTGCTGCCGTTTTTTTTGGAACAATATGCTGATGATGACCCGGATCTTCCGGGATTTGCCTTTGTAATGGACTTGAGGGAAAGGGAATTCCTCGCAACCTACCCGTCAGTGTTCAAAAAACTTGCATCCAAGCCTTATCCATTTGAAATCATTTTCTTGGAAGCAGATGAAAAAACGCTTTTGCAGCGGTACTCGCAAACCCGCAGGCACCATCCCCTCTGCAGGGGCGGCGGCAGTCTTCTCAAAAGCGTGCGCGCGGAAAAAGAACTGTTCGAAAGCCTGAAAACGTCAGCCGGCCAGGTGATTGACACCTCCGCCTACAGTGTGCACGATTTAAAATCGTTAATTTTTGAAATCGTTAAGAAAAATGCCGACCTGGACACCTTTCGCATTAATGTGTTGTCATTTGGCTTCAAGTACGGTATCCCGCTTCACGCGGACCTGATCATGGATGTCCGGTTTCTGCCCAACCCGTATTTCATACCGGCACTTAAACCGCTTGACGGCCGTAATGTTGAGGTGCGTTCGTTTGTTCTTGAAAAACCGGAAACCGGCGCATTCATTGAGAAATACCTGGACCTGCTCGACTACCTGATCCCACGGTACGAAAAAGAAGGAAAAGCCTATCTGACGATAGGGGTGGGATGCACAGGGGGACGCCACCGTTCCGTCGTGATTGCAGAGTCTGTTTTCAACCACATATGTAAACCGGAAAGGGACGTTAACCTTTCCCACAGGGACATAGACCAAGAGGTATAAGCCCAATTTGAGGAAATCATGATTGGAATCACTATTGTCACCCATAGACAGCTTGGCGATGCACTCATAGATGCTGCCGGATTTATACTTGGAAGCAGGCCTGATGCAGTGGTGTCCATTTCCATTGATATCAATGAAAAAGTTGATACACTGCGATCGGATATCGCCAAAGCCATTAAGAGGGTCCATCAGGATGAAGGTGTACTGATTTTAACTGACATGTTCGGCGGGACACCTTCCAATTTAAGTTATTCGTTTCTTGAAGACGGGAAAGTGGAAGTAATCTCAGGCGTCAACCTCCCCATGCTGATCAAGGCCGTGGGGTCGCGGGATAAAATGGCGCTTACCGAGCTTGCCGTTCATCTTGAAACCTATGGCAAAAAAAGCATTTCAATGGCCAGCGGCATCTTGAAGGGGCATAAACGTTAAAACAATTAATGGATAGCATCCTATATCGAGGGGGAAATCAAATGACGATAAAAATAGGTATCAATGGATTCGGCAGAATCGGCCGGCTTGTTTTCAGAGCGGCCTTGAAGCGTGAAGACGTCGAAGTAGTGGCTATTAATGACCTCACCGACGCCGCTACCATGGCCCATCTTCTGGCTTATGACTCGGTACATGGAAAATTGGACCATGAAATCATTGCCAAAGAAAACGCCATCGAAGTGGACGGGCGCACCATTGCCTATACAGCGGTTCGCGATCCTGAAAAGCTGGATTGGAAGGCTTTTGGGGTCGATATTGCTGCTGAGTGCACCGGCCTTTTCCGTGATCGTGAAAATGCCGCTAAACATCTGGCTGCAGGCGCCCGCAAAGTCATTATTTCCGCCCCTGCCAAAAATCCGGATGCCACCATTGTTATGGGTGTTAATTCAAATACGTATGACCCCAAACAGCACCACATCATTTCCAATGCTTCCTGTACAACGAACTGCCTTGCACCGGTGGCCAAGGTATTGCTGGAAAACTTCGGCCTGAAAGCAGGATTGATGACCACCATCCACTCATATACCGGTGACCAGCGGCTCCTGGACTTTCCCCACAAAGACCTCAGGCGAGCCAGGGCTGCAGCCCTGTCCATGATTCCGACCTCCACCGGAGCCGCCAAGGCTGTTGCCCTGGTACTGCCGGAACTTTCCGGAAAATTGAACGGCCTGGCTATAAGAGTTCCCACACCTAACGTTTCCATCGTAGACTTGGTGGTCACCATCGATAAGCAGGGGGTCACCGTATCCGATGTAAACGAGGCCATGAAAAATGCATCGGAAAATGAGCTGTCAGGTATTCTGGGTTACTCCGAACTTCCGCTGGTTTCATCCGATTATAATGGCTCGTCTCTTTCCTCCATTTTGGACGCAGATACGACCTATGTCATCGGTGATATGGTCAAGGTGCTTTCCTGGTACGACAACGAGTCCGGATATTCAAACCGCATGGTGGATCTTGCCGCCATGGCCGGTTCCATGCTATAAAAAAGAAACTCACTGGCCCAATGGCCGGTGAGTTTCTTTTTTTCAACGCGGCGTTGCCGCTATTTTCTGGGAGAAAAATATGTCAAAACGTACACCGCTGATTGCCGGCAACTGGAAAATGTACAAAACCTGTGGAGAATCCGTAAAATCCGCACAACTTCTCAAAAGTCTGGTAGATGGTGTTACCGGCACCGATATCATGATCGCCCCGACCTTCACGTCACTCCAGCCGGTATTTAACGCTATCAAAGGCAGCCGGATCGATCTCGGCGGGCAGAATCTCCACTGGGAAACCGAAGGCGCCTTTACCGGCGAAATATCAGGCGATATCCTGAAATCCGCAGGATGCAGTTTTGTAATCATTGGTCACTCGGAAAGGCGACAATACTTTGGGGAAACCGATGAGACCGTCAATAAAAAGATAAAAGCCGCCCTTGCATGTGGTTTGAAACCAATATTCTGCATTGGGGAGTCAGACGCGGAAAGGGATTCAAATTTGACGTTTTCAGTACTTGACAAACAGGTGCAAGCTGGGTTAAAGGGTCTAGTTTCTGATGATCTGAAAGATCTGGTTCTCGCTTATGAACCGATCTGGGCTATCGGGACAGGTAAAACCGCTACCTCGGATCAGGCACAGGAGGTGCACACGTTTTTGAGGGCATCCATTGCAAAACAGTTCGATGACCCTCTCGCGCAGTCGCTGAGAATCCTTTACGGCGGCAGCGTCAAACCAGGCAACACTGCCGAACTGATGTCCATGCCCGATATTGATGGTGCATTGGTCGGGGGAGCCAGCCTGGATGCGGAAACATTCAGCCAGATCGT
>QMMS01000196.1 GCA_003647375.1 Deltaproteobacteria bacterium | reverse complement strand
TCCGTTGCCTGCTCAAAACTGTATCCCACCTTTAACAGCATACCCTCATCAAAATGCTTACCCAGTACCTGAAGACCGATGGGCAATCCATCGGCGGAAAATCCACAGGGAACCGACATGCCCGGGATGCCGGCCAGATTCGCTGAAAGCGTAAATATATCCGACAGGTACATCTTTAAAGGATCTTCGACATTCTCACCGATCTTAAATGCGGGTGTTGGCGCCACCGGGGAGAGGATGACATCGCATTGTTCAAATGCACGTTTGTAATCTTTGACAATCAACGTGCGGACCTGGGAAGCTTTCCCATAGTAGGCATCGTAGTACCCGGCAGACAGGCAGTAGGTGCCGATGATAATACGCCTCTGAACTTCCGACCCAAACCCATCGGTCCGCGTAGCCCGGTACATTTCCATCAGGGTATCCTGTTGCCTGTTCCGGTATCCATATTTGACACCGTCATACCTGGCGAGGTTCGAACTGGCCTCACAGGGTGCAATCACGTAGTAGACGGCCACCACATGTTCGGTATTGGGCAATGAAACGTCTATACACCGCGCCCCGCGGCTCTCAACAACACGGACAGCCTCTTCGACAACGGATGCGACATCCGGATCGAGTCCCTCCAGTGCCGCAACCTCTTTTGGAATCCCGACGGTTACGTCCGTGAGATCCTCCGTAAGAAAGGAAGTGAAATCGGGCACATTCTCGGGGACCGAGGTGGAATCACCGGCGTCATACCCTGAAATCGTATTCAGCATCATGGCGCAGTCCGTTACGCTTTTCGTTAGAGGACCGATCTGATCGAGAGACGATGCAAACGCCACGAGTCCGAATCGGGACACGCGGCCATAGGTGGGTTTCATTCCCACAATACCGCAATGGGACGCGGGTTGTCTGATGGAACCGCCCGTGTCGGACCCCAGGGCGCCCAGGCACATGTCGGCCGCAACCGCTGCCGCAGAACCGCCACTGGAACCGCCTGGAATTCGGTTGAGATCCCATGGGTTACGGGTAACCTTTACGCTGGAGTGTTCGGTGGACGACCCCATGGCAAATTCATCCATGTTCATCTTACCGATGATGACGGCATGGTCGGAGGTGAGTTTTTTTACCACAGTTGCATCATAGGGCGGAATAAAATTCTCAAGGATCCGCGACCCGCAGGTGGTTTTAATCCCTTTCGTACAGATAAGGTCTTTGACCCCTATGGGGACACCTGTCAAAGGGCCGATTTTCCCTTTTGCTATCTGTTGGTCAGCCATTTCGGCCGCCTGGATCGCACCTGCTTCTGTCACCGTAATAAACGCATCCACCTGACTCTCGACCGCTTCGATCCGGTCCAAAACCGCCTGCGTCAATTCCCGGGATGAAATTTCTTTTGCTTTGAGCAGTTCGTGTGCTTCTTGAATGGTCAGTTCATGTAGCTGCATGTTTCATACACCTCTAACTATTTCCTAAACTGAGCGTTTTAATTGAATGTCATTAATTTAAGGTGGTACGCCGTTCCCCGTTATTAACCCGGTGGTTAAATACCCTACGGTTGTCATTCCCGCGGAGGCGGGAATCCAGAAAGGCACTGGATCCCCCCGGCTAACTACTTGCCGGGGCAGGCTTATCAAGCTTGTCCTCGGCTCGATCGGGGATCCGGCATGACAAAGCTCGGCTATTTAGTCGCTGAGTTAATATGTAGCGCAGGCCTTTAGACCTGCCAATACGTTGTACGAAAAGCTGATGGGTGATGCCGATGCGATCGTGAAAAATTCGTAATTCCCTAAGTGCTTCGATTCGCAATTATAGTGACATATATTTATTAGACCAACCCAACAGATTTACTCACTCAGCACTAAGTCCTGAGTGAGTAAATACGTCATCGTATTTAGGAATCGATGGGCTAAGCAAGCGGCAAAGCCGCCGATAATTTAATTTAAAAATAGCCTAAGTTGAGTGATTGTCGAGGTTGCCGTATCTAAGCAAGTTGAGCATAGCGAAATCCCGCCCCGCGGGAGAAGATGTTGTTCCGCTATAGTGAACTATGCGGTATGGCATCTGACGCCGTAGATGCGGTAAGATCGGCAATCCCAACGGGTTTCAAATTTTAAGAATTGAAATGAATCAAATCCTTTGAAATTATTTCCATATCTCATATTCTTAATATTTGAAACGCTCATCTTAGGATTAAATTATTTTCGGCACAACAAAACTGCCATCCTCGGATTCGGGGGCATTGGCTAAAGAGAGGTCCCGGTCTTCCGGTTCAGACAGGTCATCGCCACGAAAGGCATTGGTCAGGGAAATAGCATGTGTTGTGGCGGAAACGCCCTGTGTATCGACACGTTTGAGCGAATCGACATGATCTAAAATATCGCCGATCTGGTCGGCAAATTTTTCAATAGTTTTTTCAGACAATTCCAGACGCGCAAGGTTGGCAACGTGTACCACGTCGTCCTTGGTAATTTTCATATAGCACCTCTTTTTGCTGAAAATTCCATGAAATTATATGCTGTTTTATGATTTAAAAAATCCATCACGAAAACACGAAAGAACGAAAACACGAAATTTTATTTAAGCTATTGCTGTATATCTTTAATCTGGGTTTGAGTAGTTTCCCCATAAATGCATTCGAAAAACCCTTGCCAAAGTTTCTTGTAAATCTATATACCACCTCTAATTATCTTGCCTGATCCCTTAAGTAGGAGATTCTTACTCTTTTGGGAAAGACTGGAATAGACATTATATATCGGTTTTTTCGTGTTTTCGTGTTTTCGTGTTTTCGTGTTTTCGTCTTTTCGTGCTTTCGTGATAAATTTTTTCCAGTTTTTCGCGATAAACACGGCTAGTTCCTCACCACAATCCCCTTGAACTTATCTTTCGTCAGTTCCTGGCGCATTTTCTCAGCCTCGGCTTTTGTCCGGTAGGGGCCAACCTTGACACGATACCACGTTCCCCTATTGGGTATCTCGACCATTGTACTGAATCCGGCATATCCCAATTGTATCAATTTTTTCACCAGCTCTTCTGCAGAGGCTGCATCTTTGGTGGATGCCACCTGAACAGCCAAGGGTCCTGACGGCGGTGGCGGTTTGACACCCGGCAAACCCGGTAAGGTCTTTTTCTCAGCCTGGGTGACTTTTGATTTGGAAACACGTTTTTGCGACGTCAATGGTGACTGAGGCCGGACCTCGGATGAGGTTTTGGGAGGCGCTTTAGGCAGAGCTTTTTTCTCGATGATCTGGATCTGCTCGTCCTTTTCTTTTTTCTTCAAGGCTTCGTAGAACTCAAAAGAAGACTTGGCACCGGTTTTAGCAGAATCGGATTCCATAGCCCTTTTTTCCTGTTTGACCATCGATTCTTTCAATGCAAGGAGTTCTTTCTGTAGTGCCTGAATATCAAAATTCACCGGAGCCGTTCCACGGCCAACCAAAACCCCCAGCACAAACATCCATCCGGAAAGGAGAAAGAGCAGGCATAGACCCAGGAAGAATCCTTTTCCCGTTAACTGGAGCAGGTATTTCTTTCTGCTTTTCGCAGCAGCTTTTTTTTCTGTCGTTTTTTTCATTTACATCTTTTCCGGTGCGGATACACCCAGAAGGGTCAATCCGTTTCGAATAATTCTTTGCACCGCCAGCACAAGGGATAGTCGTGCCTGCGTCACCACGGGGTCATCGGCCAGAACACGGTGCTTATTGTAATAGGAATGGAATGTGGATGCAAGGCTCATCAGATAATAAGTGATACGGTGGGGTTCCCTGAAAACGGCGCTCTTTTCCACCACCGCCGGATATTGATCCATGGCCTTTATCAGATTGATTTCTTCAGGTTCCACAAGCTGTTTCATGGTGATCTCATCCCATGCCTCACTGTTGATCCCCTGCTCTTTGCCCTTTCTCAAAATACTGGAGATTCGCGCGTGCACATACTGAACATAATAGACCGGGTTGTCGTTCGATTTTTTCTTTGCCAGCACCAGATCGAAATCCAGAGGGCTTTCGTAATGTCTTGTGAGAAAAATGAATCTTGCAGCATCTCTCCCGACTTCATCGACAACATCCTTCAGCGTAATGAATTCGCCTGCCCGTGTCGACATGGCTACCGGCTCGCCATCCCTCAACAGGTTGACGAGCTGAACAAGAATGACCTCGAACTGATCCCGCCGGTAGCCCAGCGCCTCGATGGAGGCCGTCATTCGCGGAATGTAACCATGGTGGTCCGCTCCCCAGACATCGATGACCCTTTCAAAACCGCGCCGGTATTTGTTCAGGTGGTAAGCCACATCCGATGCAAAATAGGTTTTCTGGCCATTTTTCCGAACCACTACACGGTCTTTTTCATCTTGATATTGAGACGTTTTAAACCACACGGCACCGTCTTTTTTATAAACAATGCCTCTCTTTTCCAACTCTTGTATCACCGTATCGACACTGCCCGAGTCATACAGGCTTTGTTCGCTGAACCATTCATGGAATGTCACCCCGAACGATTCAAGGTCCCGGCGAATACCCTTGATAATGAGACCGGCAGCTGCCCTGGCACAAAACGCGATCGCTTCCTGCTCCTGCTTGTGGTTCAATTTCTCGTCATGCTCTTCTTTAAGAAGCTCGGCAATATCTTTGATATAATCTCCCTGGTAACATTCATCGGGAAACGGGATCTCTTTTCCTAAAAGCGCCTGGTACCGTAACAATACAGACCGTCCCAGGGTTTCAATCTGTCTTCCCGCATCATTGATATAATATTCCTTCTGGACATCATACCCGCAGAAAGACAGAATATTTCCGACGCTGTCGCCTACTGCCGCACCTCTGCCATGACCGACATGCAAGGGTCCCGTGGGGTTCGAGCTCACGAACTCAACCTGAATCTTCTCACCTTTTCCGATATCCGAGGCCCCATAGAGATCCTTCTGATCATGGATATGACGGAGCACGCCGTGCCAGGCATTGATATTGACAAAAATATTGATAAACCCCGGCCCGGCAATTTCAGTCTTCTCAACCATGTTTTCACTGTCGTCGATATGGTCGATAATCTGTTCGGCAATCTTTCTGGGCGCCATCTTCTGGGCCGACGCCATGATCATGGCAATATTGGCCGAGAAATCACCATGCCTTTCATTTTTAGGGATCTCGATCTCCACTTCCGGCAATTCCTGTGCCGAAAAAACCCCTTTTGCAACAGCCCGATTTACGGCCTCGGTGATAAGCTTTTTAATCTTCTGTTTCATATTTCGTAACCTTATGTGCTTTCATCGTTTATTTTACGTTCGCTGAATCCGGAAAGTTGCGTTATTGATTTTATGCAATCCTAAACAAATAACAATGAAAATGTCGACGTGAAGGGAATAATGGCTTTTCTTGAACAAGTCAAGGGGCTTTGATTGGGGGTTGACTTGATGCCGGGGGTGTCCTACACAGGACAGGACAATAATCACAGGTTGAAGCCTGTATATCAGAAACCAAATCAGAAAAATCGAACCACGAACACAATGGCATTTGGAAGATGCCAAAGCATTCGTGGTTTTTTATTGGAGGTCCAGATGAAATCAAGAACGAATATCATGCTGCTGATACTGACAGGTCTACTTTCATTTCCCCTGGCCGCCCATGCGCATTTTGGCATGGTCATCCCGTCCGATACCATGATCATGCAGGGAGACAGCCGAACCGTGAGGGTGCAAGTTTCCTTTTCCCACCCTTTTGACGGCATCGGCATGGAAATGGTCAAACCCAGAGTATGCAGCGTTGTGGCCAATGGGAGCAGAATGGACTTGATGGGCTCGCTGAAAAAAGACCCGGTCATGGGCCACACAGCCTGGGCTCTCGATTACAAGATAACCAGGCCGGGTGTTTATATGTTCCTAATGGAGCCGGAACCCTACTGGGAACCCGCCGAAAATGCCTTTATTGTCCACTACACCAAAACGGTGGTAACTGCCTTTGGCGACGATGAAGGATGGGATCAAGAGATCGGATTGAAAACAGAAATTCTTCCGTTGTCCAAGCCCTATGGTTTGTATGCCGGCAATATCTTCCAGGGAATCGTCAAGTTTAACGGCAAGCCAATGCCCTTTGCAGAAGTGGAGGTCGAGTATTACAACAAAGACCGGCAGTTGATAGCCCCCACCGATTATATGGTTACCCAGACCATCAAAGCCGATGCCGACGGCGTATTTTCCTATGCTGCACCCATCGCCGGCTGGTGGGGATTTGCCGCATTGAACAGCGCGGACTTTAAATTAAAACATGATGGGCAAGACAAGGACGTAGAATTAGGGGCGGTGATATGGGTTAAATTTCATGAAATAAAATTTAAATGAATCAAATCCTTTGAAATTATTTCTAAATCACATATTCTTAAAATTTGAAACGCTCATCTTAGTAAAAATCGCTTTGTAATTCTTGACGGTCTCGTAAAAAGTCCAAAACCCTGTCATGCCTGCGAAGGCAGGCATCCAGAAGTGCTTGAAAACACTGGATTCCCGCCTTCGCGGGAATGACGTCAATGGGCATTTTCTTACTCTTTTCGAGACCATCACATTTTAGAAAACCAATTTTTTTAATTGATCGATTTCTTCCTGGGGCAGGATAGAGACCTTACCGATGGATCGCGCGATGGCCGTGACCTTGGCCACATGCTCGACGGTTTCCAGGCGACAAAAAGCTTCTTGCATGGTTTTTCCCAAGGTCACACTGCCGTGCCGCGCCAGGATGAGAGCATTGCGGCCTTCCTGAACCGGCTGCTTCATAACCTGAACAACATCTTCGGTGGTAGGTGTGGCGTACCCGCAATCCACGATAGCGCCTATTGCCAGTACCACTTCAGGCAGAACCACCTCTGCAAGAGATATCCCAGCCACAGAGAGCGCCACGACATATGGCGGGTGGGCATGAATCACTGCCTGAACATCCGGCCGATGCCGATACACATAAGTGTGCATGCGGATTTCACTCGATGGCTTGATCTTGGTTTCACCTGCCGTTTGACAGGTTTTCATATTGTAAAGCAACAAGTCAGCTGCATGGAGCATGCCCTTGTGGCAACCACTCGGTGTTACCAGGATGTAATCTTCATCTACCCGCGCCGATAGGTTCCCGCTGGCACCCGATGCCAAACCCTGTGCATACACCAATCCGCCATATGCAGCGATTTCTTCCCGTATTTCTTTTTCTATCTTCATTTCAATTGTCCATTGGGGACGCCATTGGGGACGGGTATTCATATATTACTATATTCTATTCCACCAGCCTTAATTTCTTTTCTAACACAATTCGTTCACCTCTTCGAATAGACTGGCTCACCGTCGGTTGAGAAATACCCAAATGCTTTGACAATGTTATCGTGCTCATGCCCAGTTCTCTTGATGCCCAGTAGCACAAAACACTTCGCGCTTCTACACGTCTCGAATATCTTCCACCCCTTGTTATTTCTTCTTTGTTGATACCGAGTGTTGTTGCGACCTTACCAACTAACCATTCAAAATCATAACCCTTGTTCAAGTAAAGATACTTTTGCTCCATCCGCTCTTGACATTGACTCAAGATATTTTCAACAAAATTGCCGTCACCCAGTATTCGTTCGTCGCCTTTACTTCGATTCCCTTTATCACGAAGTTCTCCTGCACGTGTCCACCCACCCAGACTTCTAACCAAACCGCCTCCAACAAGTTCCGGTTTTCTGCCTTCCGCTATTCCTTTTCTTACAAACGCCTCATAACGGTGACGTGCCATGGCTGGTTTTTTGCCAAACAATCCCAAAACATATCCGGTATCCTGCCAATCGCTTCGATACTTTCCCATGATAACTCTATGTCCGGTATAAGCATAGGTCTTCAAGGCTTTGTAATCTATCACCAATTCTGCCCTTAGCGGATTCAAGTGAATATACCGAACCAGTTCCAATAGATAGATCTCCTCCTGACATAATATTGATTTAAACCGATTATGAAAAACATGGCCATGGCGTTTGTGGCGACGGTTAAAACCTATAGAATATCCGGTAAGAAGCCTCTGCATCAAAGTGGATATAGGTGTGTGCCCTGTTCTGATAAGCATGTGAATATGATTTGGCATCAATGCCCATGCAAAACAAGCTGTTTTGGTTTCTGATATTACAGCACCCAGTCTATCAACAAATACGTCTCGATCAAAATCATCATAAAAAATGTCATTCTTTTCTATTCCACGGGCCATTATGTGATGGAGTGCTCCAGGTGCATCTATGCGTGCTTTTCGTGGCATAGGACTATATATATTTCATATTGAAAATATCGTCAAGTAATATATGAATACCCGTCCCCAATGTTTTTTTGCTAAAAAAAGAGGCTACAACCGAGACTGTAACCTCTTGAAATGACTGGTAGGCACGGTTGGATTTGAACCAACGACTTCTACCGTGTCAGGGTAGCGCTCTCCCCCTGAGCTACGTGCCTTTAACCTGAACTGAGCGATTTTTCCCGAAGAGGTGTGCCGAAATCTTGATGGAGAAGGGTTCGCAAAAAACACAGGCATACCCGTGGATCTGTCGAGGCTTT
>QMMS01000195.1 GCA_003647375.1 Deltaproteobacteria bacterium | reverse complement strand
GGTATGGAAATGCCTTCTTCGTCGAATCGCAGTTTTACGCTTCTTGTCACATCCCAGTAGTCGTCGACATTCACCCAAGGACGAACGACAAAGTCGACAGACGACTCCCCCAACGTGTGGAGAGGTTTTTCTGCGATGCAATCAGGCCTTTGACAATGTCGGCATCGCCCGGGCTTCCCTTTTTCTGCTTCTCCAGGTCTTCGGTGCGGGCCAGTGCCAGTTCCATACGGCCGGAAAGCTCGTCGGCCCGTTCATGCAGCAGCCGTATGAAGTTCTCCTGCACCTTTCTGACGTCCATTCCAATCTGTTCCATTTTCTGGATATGGACAAAACTCAGCTCGTAGAATATATCCAGGCGCCTGACATTCATTGTGTCACCTCCTGGGTGTGATACATTAAGTATTTATTGAATAGTCTTTCTAAACTCAAGGGGCGTTATCCCAAACATTGTCTTAAAAGAATTTGAAAATATATTCAATATTCTCCAATACAATTCCCCGGCAAAGACATATCTTAGCACCATAGCGAGGCATAAGTCTCATAAAGAAAACAATATCAATTCTTTATCACTCAGCAGGAGGAAAAACAATGGCTGGAAAAATTTTAATTACAGGTGCAACCGGGAATATCGGTGGTGAGATAGTCAGGCTTTTAAAAGAAAATAGTGCCGATTTTATCGCTGCCACGAACAGCAGATCAATTGACGGCGTCGATTCCGTAGCCCTTAATTTTGCGGACACACAATCCCTCGAAACAGCAATGCAAGGAATTTCAACCCTTTTCATGGAGATGACTACAAAAACGGCGCTCTCTACCTACCCGCAGGGGATGGCAAAGTCGCCTGGGTCGATGTAAGGGATATTGCAGCCGTCAATGTGGACGTCCTTCTGAATCCTGAAAAATATCGCAATCAGACTCTGACCATCACCGGCCCCAAGGCGCTATCCTATGCCGAGGCCGTGGGCCTGAAGGTAACTGGAGAAAATAATGAAGGATACCAATTTTGAAGGCCGATGCCCCTTTTCGGTGTCGGACAATCTCAAAATTAAGGCCTCAAGTTATAATTTGCATTTCGATGGAGTCATAGTAAGATATGGCAGCATATCCAAGGTTTAACAGGTGAAGAGATTGCAAATGCTGCCTGTTATATAAAGAGAAAGTAATTGAGAGTTTTAACCGGCAGGGAATGATGAAAACGATTAATGCTCCCATCCGTAGTGTTCAATTTTTTTCCGTGGCGATCCTGGTTCCTTTAATTACCTCATTCATACTTCCGGTTCGATAACCTTGAATATCCATTGTAATATAGTTGAATCCAAGGTTTTGCAATTCTGCGTATATGGCTTCTCTATTATTCAACACCATTTTCATTTCATCCGGTTCTACCTCAATCCGGGCTATTTCACCATGGTGCCGTACTCGTACCTGTTTAAAACCCAGCTTTAATAGAAATGCTTCGGATCGATCCAGTTGATCGATTTTACTCTGCGTTATGGAAGAGCCGTAGGGAATTCTGGACGATAAACATGCGAAAGAAGGCTTGTTCCATGTTGGCAAACCAAGATTTTTAGAAAGTATCCTGATTTCCTCTTTGGTCAGTCTTGCTTCCTGGAGAGGGCTTCTTACTCCTTGCTCCTCTTTTGCCTTAGTCCCGGGGCGGTAGTCCGACAGATCGTCGGAATTGGATCCATCAACTATAAATGGGATGTCGTTTTCTTTGGCAATATCTTTCAGTTGTGAAAAAAGCCCTGTTTTGCAATGGTAGCATCTATCAGGATTATTCGACACAAACGATTCGTTCATTAGTTCGTAAACTCTTGTTTCGATTAAACGAATTCCATTCTTTTTTGCGAAATCGACCGCTGCATCATATTCCCTACCTGGAAAAGTCTCCGATGCAACCAGGACAGCTATTACATTCTCTCCAAGCACTTGTTTAGCTTTGACAAGCAAATAGGTGCTGTCTACACCTCCTGAAAAAGCGACAATTACTTTTTTCAGACTTAAAAGTATCTCATCTAAATGCTTCTCTTTTCTTGATATAGTCATAATATTGTTTTCTGATTTATTGAGCATTAATCCATTCCTTCATTTTTTCTTTTATTATTTCCTGGGATTCTCCTATTAGCTGTTCTCCACTCTTTTGATAATAAATCCTTTGCTTGCTGTCGTCGCCCACGCATCGGTCTCAGTCGCTACCTGGATTGGAACGAAGGACACCCTTTTGAATGTGAGGCTTGACGTTTGATAACCATTTATACTATGTTAATTATTCGATCTTCTAAAATTGCACAAGTGGATTCTGATATGAACCTTTCAACTGCTATCAACTCGACTTTAAGCTGCAAACTTCGATTGCCAAGCTCCACGATTAGTCTTTTTTCCCATAATCAGTTTTTTTTGCGAAACGACAAAGAAAATTAAGGCCTTGCGATACAGTCGGCGGATAATTCCGCTGAGTATTCATTAATATCTTTTTTACTTACTTGAATTGCGCCTCGCACTGCTTGCCCCCAAGGGTGGATCTGCGCTTTACTGTGGCAATCGGCGGGAAATAATCAAATTTTAACGAAAGGAGGTAATCATGCGGAAAACATCATTTTTTAAAATCTTTTATCTTGGAACTATCTTGTTTTTTTCAATAGCATTTATTGTCGGCATGAATGGCACGGCAAGTGCTGCTTGTAAGAATCGCGGTGACCTCGATACAGTTTTTTGTGATGAAGACGGCGATCTGCTCGCTGACACACCAAAAAGCGCTGACAAATGGCTGGATCCTGCGACGCTTGTCTTTTCTTATACAGCGGTTGAGGATCCTTCGGTCTACGAAAATGTGTTTAGCGAACTAATGGAACATATCGAAATGAAGACCGGCAAAAAGGTCAAGTGGTACGGACCCGAGTCATATGCGGCTCAGGTAGAAGCCATGCGTTCCGGCCGACTGCATATCTCCGGGTTTGCTGCCGGCGCAACCGTGTATGGTGTCAACCTAGGCGGGTTTCATCCCCAGGCCATGATGGGTAACAAGGACGGAACGTTCAGAGGCTACAAGCTGTGGCTCATCACCCATAGGGATTCTGACATTTATAAAGTTACAGATCTAAAGGGACGCAAAATCGCCCATGTAACCCCTTCATCCAACTCGGGCAACCAGGCACCAAGAGCTCTTTTCAAAAACATGGGGGTAGTACCCGATGTGGACTATAAGGTTATATATTCAGGCAAACATGACAATTCCATCATGGGTGTGGTAAACAAAGACTACGATGCAGCCCCTGTGGCATCCACCGTAATGCAACGTATGATGGAGAGGGGAATATTCGAACCTTCGGAAGTTCGTATTATTTGGGAATCTGATCAGTTCCCCGGAACCTCCTACGGATGTGCATACAACCTTGCTCCGAAATTGCAAGAAAAGGTGCGTGAGGCCTTTCTGACCTTCGATTGGACAGGCTCGGGTCTTGCCAAGGACTTTGGAAAGCGGGCAGATTCCTTTATTCCGGTCGATTATATCAAGCACTGGAAAGTCATTCGAACAATCCAAAAGGAAAATAATGTCATCTATACCCAGGATGCTTTGAAAACATTGAAGGCTGGCAAGAAGAAGAAAAAGAAGAAATAGCATCGTACAACATTCGAATAGACATATACAAAGGGTCGCCGACATCTGCTTGGGATGGATGGCGACCCCATAGGTAAAACACATCATGCTCAAAATTACAGACCTCTCCAAAACCTATGATACCGGAACCGTTGCCTTAAAAAATGTCAGCTTCACTGTAGACAAGCCACAGGTTGTCACCATCATCGGCCCTTCCGGCGCAGGCAAAAGTACACTCATTCGCTGTATCAACAGGTTGCTTGAACCAACCTCCGGGAGAGTCATACTGGACGACATCGATATTCTTACTCTGAATCGACGTGAACTACGGAAAGCGCGAAGACAGATGGGCATGATTTTTCAAGAATATAACCTGGTCGAACGTTTAACCGTAATGGAAAATTTACTTTCCGGCCGTCTGGGCTATGTTAGTTTCTGGAAAAGCTATCGGCGTAAATTCCCGCCTGAAGATGTCTCTGCCGCCTTCGAGCTTCTGGACCGTGTCGGACTTTCCGGCTATCAGGACATGAGAGCAGATTCTTTGTCCGGCGGTCAGAGACAGCGGGTCGGTATCTCACGGGCATTAATGCAACAGCCTAAACTATTACTCGTGGATGAACCAACGGCAAGCCTTGATCCAAAAACTTCCCGTCAGATTATGAGACTTCTGGTAGAGCTTGCCCATGAGCGTGGCACACCCGCACTGGTCAATATACATGACGTCGGGTTGGCGCAATCATTTGCCGATCGAATTATTGGTCTGGCTGAGGGTGAAATCGTTTTTGATGGTACACCCCGGCAAATTACTGCTGACGTGCTTACCAAAATATATGGTGAGGAAGACTGGAGTACCACCATCCGAAAAATAGACGAGGAGGATGATAAGGACATAGAAAAAGTCACCTCCAAGCATAAAAAAAGTATCGAAATAGAGGCCGCCGCAGGATGATGTCTTCTACTGAAAAGCCTTATGATACTTCGCTTGAGTGGCACCGGATCAGAATGATCGGGAATCCCTTGATTCGGAACAGCCTGGTTATCTTGGCGATGGGCTATATTGGTTGGTCAATTATCAGCCTTGACATAACCTGGGACAGAATCTTCCTTGGGCTGCCTCGCGCAATGAACATGCTGACACGTATGATTCCACCGGATTACAGCCGGTGGGAACTTTTGTTAAGAGGTCTTTTGGAAAGCGTCCAGATGGCGCTGGTGGCCAGTTTTTTCGGTATGATACTCGCCGTTCCGGCCGGAATCTGCGCTTCCGGTAATATCGTTCCTAAACCCGTCTATTTGGCAGCTCGTGCTTTTATTATCCTTTCACGAACATTTCACGAAATCATCGTCGCTATTTTTTTTGTAAAAATATTCGGTTTCGGGCCTATAGCCGGTGTGCTGACCCTGACTGTATCGAGCACGAGTTTTATTTCAAAAATGATGGCTGAGGATATTGAAAATATGCCTCCCGGTCAGATTGAAGCAATTCGAGCCACAGGTGCCGGTTTCTCCAAGCTTTTAATCTACTGCATCTCACCACAAGCAATGCCACGCTATATCGGTGTCTCCATATACCGTCTAGATGCCAATATTCGTCACTCCACAGTTGTCGGCATTGTCGGCGCGGGAGGTATCGGCCAGGTCCTGGCTGCCTCATTCAGTCGCTATGACTATGATTTTAGCCTGGCAATTCTGCTAACGATAATTTTCCTGGTTTTTCTGGGCGAGTTTTTCTCAAACTGGGTTCGGAGCCGCTTGCGATGAATACGGAAAGGCGTGTCCGGAAATATCCTGATATATGGCAGCGTTTCAGCCCTCGTGAAACACTAATTCGTTATGCCTGGTATATCGTTATCGTTTTCATTGGGGTATGGGCACTCAGCAACCTGGATATCCCATGGTTTTATTTTCTAGATGCCCATATCCAGGCAGGCGACTTGGCATACCGTATGTGGCCCCCTAGCTTTGAGTATATCAGCAAGCTCATAGATCCATTGATCGAGACCATCCACATCGCCACAATTGGAACCATGCTCACATTTTTTATTGCTTTTCCTATCGCTTTTCTGGCGGCACGCAATACGACTTTTAATTCTGTGACCTGGTTTATCGGTCGCTTTCTGCTGGTGGGATCGCGTTCGGTCAACACCATCGTATGGGGTCTATTATTTGTGGCTATTTTTGGGCCAGGGCCACTTGCTGGAATTTGGGCCATCGCATTTCGCTCTATCGGTTTTGTAGGCAAACTTGTTGCCGAAGCCATTGAAGAGATCAATCCTGGAGCTGTTGAGGCTATCGAAGCAACAGGGGCATCACGGTTGCAGGTCCTTATGATAGGAATCCTGCCACAGGTGTTACCTGTGATTTACGGAACTATTGTATACCGATGGGACATCAATATACGGGAATCAACTGTTCTTGGTTTCGTTGGTGCAGGAGGCATCGGCATTCTTCTCTATTCGTCAATTAATCAGTTTTTGTGGCGAGAAGTCACGGTGATGCTTATGGCTGTCTTCTGTGTGGTCCTGGCCAGCGAATTTATATCTGCTATAATTCGACAGCGGATAAGCTAATTACTAAAACTTCGATACAAACCATGTTCACAAGCCCAAGTCATCACGGAGCTGCTCTGCGCACCTTAATGATCTCTACGGGCGTTTTGGGAACATCGCGGAACCTCCCCTGAGTGCCGGTCTGTACCTTGGAAATGGCATCCACCACCTCCATGCCCTTGATGACTTTTCCAAAAACGGCATATCCCCAACCGGCAGTAGTTTGACTCTTGTGATTCAGAAAGGCATTGTCTACCGTGTTAATGAAGAATTGAGACGACGCGCTGTGCGGATCCTGCGTGCGTGCCATGGCAATGGTGCCACGATCATTTTTAAGACCGTTGAACGCCTCGTTCTTTACGGGTATCAAGGTCGATTTTTTCTGCATGTCCCGTGAAAAGCCACCCCCCTGAAGCATGAATCCTGGAATCACCCGGTGAAAGACAGTACCACTGTAAAACCCGGCGTCAATGTAATCCAAAAAGTTTTTCACGGTCAGTGGCGCTTTGTCGAGGTAGAGTTCCAGAACGATATCCCCTTTGGATGTTTCCATTACCACCTGCGGATTGGAAACCGCACTCTCCTGCCCCATGGACGTCCCTGCAATGATCGCAAGCATCAAAACAGCTAATAGAATCTGTTTCATGATGTCACTCCTTCTTTTTGTTTGTAGTTCCATTCTTTGATTAACCCGACATTTGTGCCCCGAACATTTTATAGTGTCAACCGATTTCTTGACTTCCACCTCGTGAGTGGTCTAACTTATCCGTATCATCGGACGGCAAGCGTCTCTGCCGTGACACAAAAAACCCCAAGGTTGCATAAACAACTTAGCAAAGGATAGAGTCGATTTTGCCATGTTGTTTACCCTTCGGAAAAGCCGGAGGACATCAGATCCGGTGTTGTCAAGGGTTCGCGGTAAACGACTACAGCTTCACCCTTGACGCCTTGGCTCTGAAGCCCTCCGGCTTTTGCAACGTTGAGGAAAACCCAACGTGGAGGAACACCTCATGAAACCCATTATCTGTGCGATATGGATTTGCCTTCTGATTCCCTGTCTTTCACCCGCTGCGGAAGTGCTGATCAGTGAGGCAAGCAGCGAGTGCATCGACTGCCACACCACTTTTCAGCCCGGCATCATAGCCGACTGGCAGAAAAGCCGGCATGCTATGACAACTCCGGGTCAGGCCATGCAGGCCGATGCCCTTGCCCTCAAGGTTTCAAGCAAAAATGTACCAACGGAGCTCCAGGGTACGGCCGTGGGTTGTGCCGAGTGCCACACGCTGCGACCGGCGGCGCATGCCGACACCTTCGAGCACAACGGGTACGACATACATATTGTCGTAAGCCCCAAAGACTGCAGCACCTGCCATCAAACCGAGACAGACCAGTATGCCGGAAATCTCATGGCACATGCCTATAAAAACCTGGCCGGTAACGCACTCTACCAGAAACTTCAGCGCAGCATCCTTGGGAAAGCCTCTTGGAGTCATGGCAGGGTACATTTCGAACCTGAAAACGAAGCGACCAAGGCAGAGAGTTGTTATTATTGTCACGGTACCGTTCTCGAGGTTGCGGGTACTGAAACACGTGACACGGACGCCGCCGGCGAACTGGACTTTCCCATCATCAAGGGCTGGCCCAACCAGGGCGTCGGCCGCATCAACCTTGACGGCAGCATGGGCGCCTGTACGCCCTGTCACACACGCCACGCGTTTTCCATTGAGATGGCCAGAAAGCCCTATACCTGCAAGGAATGTCATGTTGGCCCCGACGTACCGGTCTATAAAGTCTATTCCTCCAGCAAGCACGGCAATCTATTCGAGGCTCAAAAGGGCGATTGGGATTTCAATGCGGTGCCATGGACCATCGGCAAGGATTTCACCGCCCCAACCTGTGCAGGATGTCATATCAGCCTGCTGGTCAACACTGAAGGTGAGGTGGTTTCCCAGCGCTCACATCGCTTCAATGACCGGCTTCCCTGGCGGCTGTTCGGACTCATCTACGCCCATCCCTATCCCCGGAATCCGGACACTTCCATCATTCGAAACGCTGCAGGGCAACCCTTACCGACGGACATGAACGGCGATCCGGCTGAAACCTACCTTATTTCAGAAGTGGAACAAAAAGAGCGGACCGTACAGTTTAAACAGATCTGTCTTAATTGTCACGGATCAAACTGGGTCAATGGATTTTGGAAACGCTTTGAAAATACGATCCAGGAAACCAATGCCATCACCCTCACCACCACCCACATCATGTCGGATATTTGGGCGACCGGGTTAGTGGATGCAGAAAATCCCTTCGATGAATACCCGGAAAGACTCTGGAGTGACCAATGGCTCTTTTACGCCAATACGGTTCGTTTTGCATCAGCCATGGGCGGTGGTGGAGATTACGGTGTATTTGCTGACGGGCACTATCAGATGACCAAACGACTGTTTGAACTCGAGGATTGGCACAATAGAGCAGTAAGGAGTAAGGAGTAAGAAGCTGCTTAATGCTTACCGCTTATAGCTTAAAGCTTAAAGCT
>QMMS01000194.1 GCA_003647375.1 Deltaproteobacteria bacterium | reverse complement strand
GAGAACTTCAGATCCTGCGTTGCTGAGGGTTCGAAGTAAAAAACTACGACTTCACCCTCAGACGCCTTGACTCTGAAGCCCTCCGGCTTTTGCAACACTGGGGTCTATAAAACTGATTGAAACAGGAATGCATGACCTGAACAATCTAATTCGATTTCGATGCCAGATTTTAACAGATTGAAATAAGTCAAGTCGATCAACAACGTCCCCTTAATCTCTTTTTCAGACAAAACCGGTTCCCATATCAGCAAGGTATATTAACCACTATTCAGGTTTGCCCCCGATCAGTCCCGGTACTGACGAATCCTCAACCATAAAGCGTCCTGGCCACGAACTGCAGACCCAAATCATCGAGTTTTTGCGGCGATGGTTTTCCGGTTTCCCAGTCCCATTGGGATGTCGTGTAGAACTCTTTCAGCATGAGATCCATATCCGGTTCTATGCCCGCGGTGGCGCCTTCATTCAAGGCTTTGCTAACGATGTCAGGCAACCTGTCATTCTGGCGTGAAACCCCCAGGATATTATTGATGGCTCTTTTTAAATTCAAGGATCGTTCGCCAAAGGTCAACAGGTCCATGGTTTTAAAGGTTCTGCCGGTAATGGTAGACAGCAGCAGCGCAATCATGGAGGCGGGTACCGGGGAGAACTGACACATGGTGAAACTGTTGTACAATTCGCAGAAACTTAATATCTTGGCTGTCAGGGCCCCTTTCTGGGCGGGGTCGTTCTTGTCGGTAAAGCTGATGCCGAGTTCCAGCCCCACTTCGGTTCCGGGCGCGTCCAAGTTGTAATAGGCTCCCTTCAGGTGGCAGGCGCCCCTGGGTCCCACCGCGTACGCCAGTGCGGCTCCCTGGTAGGCACGTGGGTCGTGCATGGGAAATTCAAGCCCTTTGACATGGGCCGCGTCTTCCGGGTCGGCCCCCAGTTCTGCGGCCATTTCCCTGACACCCTTGGACAGGATTTTACCGATGCCTTCCTTACGGATAATCAGGTCCAGGAGTTTCAAAATAGCGGTCTTGTCGCCCCACTCAATTTTCATGCCTGCCTGCTCCTGTGTCAGAACCCCTTTTTCATACAGGTGCATGGCAAAGGCGATGGACACACCGGCCGAGATCGTATCGATGCCGTGCCGGTTGCAAAGGTGGTTTGCCAGGACAACCGAATCGATGTCAAAATTCATGCAAAGCGGCCCAAAGGCGCCCACGGTCTCGTATTCGGGCCCGTCCACCCGGGGAATGTCTTCTGAAAAATCTTTGATGATCCGTCCGCATCCGATGGGACAGCCGGCGCAGGCATAGTTGGACATACGGTAACGCTTGCGAAATGCCGGCCCGTGGAGTTTTGTGACCGGAAAAACGCTTCTGGTAAAATAGCGGGCGGGCACATCACCCAGACGCATGCCAAGGTCCATGTAAATATTGGTGCCGTACAGCTTGTAAGCCTGGGTGTAGGCGTTGCTTTTGATGGTCTCCCTGGCCGTCCCGATGACGGTTTTCAGTTTTTCCGGATCGGCTATGGCGGTTTTCTTCTTTCCGGCCACCACCAGGGCTTTCATGTTTTTCGATCCCATCAGGGCACCCATACCGCAGCGGCCCGCCGCGCGACCCTCGTCATTCATGATGTTCGCATAATGGATCTGATTTTCACCTCCCAGGCCAATGCAGGCGATGGAAATTCTGGCATCGATCTCTTTACGGATCCGTTTCTGGACATCGTAGATGTCTTTTCCCCAGAGATGGGATGCGTCCTTTATGTCCACCGTGTCTTCATTGACGTAGATATACACGGGGTGATCTGCTTTGCCGGTAATAAAGATGCCGTCAAACCCGGTGCCTTTGAGACGCTGGGGGAATTTCCCACCTGTGGTGGCTTCGCCCCACAAACCAGTTCCCGGGGAAATGCCGCACACAGCGGCCCGGCTTACCATGGGCACGTTCGAGCCGGTGAAAGGACCGGTTGAAAATATCAGGGGACTGCCGGGTGCCAGCGGGTCCATGCCCGGCTTTACATAATCGAACAGGAGTTTGGCCGCCAGAGTCGACCCGCCCACAAACATTTCCTGATCCTCTTCACTGATCATAAGTTCATCGGTGCGGCCTGCGGACAAATCGATTGTCAGAAATTTTCCAAAATATCCTTGCATGGCTTACCTCCAAATGTCCGATTGCATGTCAAGCAGTCCGCCTTCATAGGCACATGCGAAAATATCGTTGAGTTGTTCCCGGGTCAGATCATACCATCCAAAGTAAAATGCAGGATCCGTGGGTGTCTGGTCGAGGATCGTGTCCATGTTGTCCTTCAATTTATCCTGTTCGACACCGGCCTGTCTGAGGCTTATGGGCAGGTTCAGCTCTTTCATCAGGCTCCGGATCTTGTCGATGAGGCGGGTAAGGCTGTTTCCGTCGGAATCAGGGTCCCTGACGCCGAGCAGGTCGCACAGCTCCAGGTGGCGATCGGTGATCTTTGAATAGACCTGGAGTTCATAAGGGATAAACAGGAGCACCATGATACCGTGATGGACATGAAACAAACCGCCGATGGTGTGACCCAGGGCATGCGAAATGCCCGAACCGGTGTTGGCCAGGGGGATGCCTGCCATCATGGCGGCCTGCTGCATTTTCATTCTGGGCATGATATCTTCACCGTCCGCATAGGCTCTGGGCAGCCATTCAAAAATCATATCGATGGCCTTGAGCGCGATGGCCTGGTTCAACTCATCTGCTTTAGGGACCATGAAGCCATCGATGGCATGCGCCAGCGCGTCACCCCCGGTACCGGCCGTAAGTTCAGGGGGCATTCCCACGGTCAGCGTCGGGTCCAGGAGGGCGAAGTCCGGGACCAGTTCGGGAAGCGCCCCGGCAACCGGCAGCTTTACACCGTCGGGAAAAGAGATGACCGCCGCCCCGGACACCTCGGAACCGGTTCCGCTGGTTGTGGGGATAGCCACCAGTTTGGCCTTGTTTCTTAGATTCAGGGGGAAAAGGGGACCCAGAACTTCGAGTTTTATATCCGGGTGCTCAAAAAGGATCCAGGCAGCCTTGGCGGTGTCCATGGCCGAGCCCCCGCCCAGGGCGAAGATGAGATCCGGCTCGAATTGGTTTATTTTGTCCACGCAGTCCTTGACGGTTTCAATGGGGGCATCCGGCAGGGCCTTGTCCCATATCTCAAAGGAAATGCCGTGCCTTTTCTGATAGGGGCTCATAACCTTGGGTGCAAATCGCACCGCATACTGGTCGGTGACGATGAATGCCTTTTTGCTCCTGCATTCCCTGGCAATAAGGTCCACTGCATCCGGGAGCAGCTGGGGTTCATCCAGGAACAGGTTGAACCCGGAAAAAACCCGCGGTACAAAAAAAGGTTTCATGACATCCCTTAAAAATTCCGCCTGCGACATGGGTCCGCCCCAGGTTTTCAGCGTGTATTCGTGTGTCCAGTAGGTCATACTGCCTCCTCATTATATTAAAAATGTCGCAGAGTCCGGTCTCAAAAGGCAAATCCAACATGCCATAAGCGTTCAAGAGCCCCTGAATCTAATAACTTTCCAGCGACTACAAGACATAGTTCATTGCAGCACCAAACCAGGTAAATGCGTGCAGCTTGCCTTCTATGTAGACACGATGGTTCTTGACTTCTTCCTGGATGCCTTCTTCCCCCCTTTTCATGGCCCTGAAGGCCACGGCCGCGTCCGGCCACACCATGGCGGCGTCATACTCATCCAGAACGGTGTCTGTCGAAAAACTGCCGTTTTCAAAGATAAACCGTTTGCCTCTTTTTCCATCCCTGGTCTTGATCACGATACGGCATTCATGACCCATCAGGAATTTTTTAAAATTTTCATCGGTTTGGGATGATTTTTTAAACTTGGCGGCAATGACAAACAGAATGAATAAAAATCTCATGACCATCTCCTAATTTGTTTCAAACGGATCCTGAAGGGCTTATTCACAATTCAAGGTTTGAACCCGATCACTTTTGAATTCTGACTTTGATTATTCTTCTACTAATTGGCGCAATATTTTAGAACATGGACCGGCCAAACGTGTAGGAGGTACCCCGAGCAAAGGGATCTTTGTCATCTCTTTTAATCTGCCTTTAAGTTTGCCGTCTTTGGCTAAAGCAAGTTTATATTCCGGGTCTTTAGACGAACGTAAAGCATTCCAGGCATTTTTCTGAAAAACGACCACTTTCCCGTTTGTACCGATGAATTTTTTCACACATAGCTGGATGCGTTTGGTTTCCCCGATTTCGAGCAGTCTGAGGGCCCTGATTCCGATGAGTTTTTGGACTCCGGCAACACCACCCCACTTGCCACCTGGGGCACTGGGTATGGTGATAAACACGCATAGCCCGATTCGGAAAGGAGATTCATAGTCAAGAGCTAACAACTGCTTTTTGCGTTGTTCGTTCAGTTTTTTTACCGGGAGATTTGAATCATAGGATAGATTGAGTACGCCGGCAGGCTTTAGAATACGTGTCCAGAAACGATGCTCTTTTTTATTTCCTTCAAACGAAAAAAACATGCCTTCTTTGACAGAGTGGCTGGCAGGGTTTCCCAGTATCAGCAACAGCGGAGGACGCTTATCCCTTTTTATTGGAATAAGCTGTTCGGACTCATATTCAAGGACATGTTTACGAAGTTTAAAAATGTTTTTGTTGGTTTTGTCCGACGATAAGAAAGAAGCCCACTTGTCATCGAAGTTCCGGCATTCGGACTCGGTCGGCAACAACATGTCCAGATCAATTTTACAACAAAGTTTAACAGTATCCTTTGTTTCGTATTTCAATAAAGAGGATGAACCAGACATACGGTTTCCTTTCATTAATGCGATAGGCGGCCTTCATGTCTCCAGGCTTGTACGCTTTGTCAACAACGTTCCCAAGGTTCACACGGATCATTGTTGTACCACTCCAGCATCATTCAAAATGAGGGCCTTTAATTGCTCGGCGGTTTCCTGGTCCCTCTTGTCGCCAGCCATCAGTTCCATATAAACCTGCAGCGGCGAAGCCCACCAGAAGCCATCCTCCTGCCGGCCATCGAAATAGACCAGTTCATCCTCTGTTTCCAAAAGCTCAAGATTTGGAAATCGATCCGTCTGGCTTCCGGGTAACCTTTTAAGCAGCAACTCCACCTTCGGACAATATACAGTCAATAAATCTCCGCGTTGCATCACAGTGTATTGTGTGACAGAGGAAATTCCTGAAGCTATAAGGGGCAATTCCAATTGCTTTGATTGTTCAGACAACAATTTTAAAAGCGACTTATCGTTTTCCGGAATTTTAAGACGCATCCGTTCCTTTACGACAGGCGGATTATAGTTTTCACGTAATTTTTCCAATAGTTTGTCGGGCTGTAGGAGACGGATGGTTTCAGTGCGCGTGATAATCAGGTCCTCTACCATCGTTTTCAGAACCTTTGAAACGGTTGAAAGGCTCATCGGTTTTTTATTCCAACGGTTCACCAGGAGATTTCGGTGGTTAATTGTTGCACGGATATCTTGAACAGTTTGGAAGTCGGGATAAACGAAAAACCCTCGTCCCACCATTGAACTGTTTTTCCGGTAAATGTTTTTAATGGCAGCTGATGAGGGGAACCGGTTCTTTCCGCCACTTCGAAATACACTGAATGTTCCCGGATAAACCACCACACAGTTGCCACACAGATCAATACCACTAATCCCTTCCCTTTCTAGCTCTTTAAGCTGCCGTTCACTTAAAAACGGCATAAAAAGCATTGGGAAAACATTTTTGGAAAGGGGCAGTGATTTCAAATAATTGATACTATTTTGAAAGAATTTAGGCGTTGAAAGAGCTTTACATTCTACAGCGAATCTCGCTGATTTCCGCTTCCATTTTACCTCGATATATGCATCAATACGTTTGTCTTCCCCAACATTAAGCTGGTCGTCTAAAAAGCTAAACGTCAGGGGCGGTAACTCGACCCTTCCTTGGCGGAGTTGATCAAGCATTTCTTTTTCTGTTGGCATTTTCCTATTCCTATCCCTTTTCTTGATCAAGAAAATATAGGATTTCAGGAAAATTATCAAGCTAAATATCGATGTTTGATCGAATTTATGAACGTGAACGGGGTTTGAACGGGGTCACATCTTGACGGGCTGTTGCCCAAATAGCCCTTGCCCATCGAGTTTCAAATTTAATAAAATAATGGACCACTCTTTCCCCTGATGAGGATATCTATTTCCAGTGCTTTTGCATCCTATCTAATTCGTCAATAATTTCAGACGCCAGAGGATCTGTTTGGTGTTTCATTGCCGTTAGGGTTTTTTCGCGCAGTCTTTCGTTGAATCGCTTTGCCCCCCCCTCCTGCCATTGATCGTACATATCGCGATCAAACAGGTCGGAATACCAAATGTTGCGAAAGTTCTCCATGGTGTGGGTTTCTTGAAGATAATTACCTCCTGGCCCTACTTTGTCGATGAGATCAAGAACTACCGTTTCCTCACTAACTTCAATACCTTTCATGAACTGGTTGACCATGTGCAGGATTTCGTTGACCATCACCATAAAAGCGGGTGACACCAGCGACCCATGATCCATCCAACTGCTGCAATCGTGGACAAGACTTGATCCAACGGCAGCCGCGGTAAGTGTCTGAAAGGTAGCTTCTATCCCAGCCTGGGGATCGTTAAATTTGGCATCTGTAGCACCTGCTGTCCCAAAGAAAGGCAAGCCGTAATACTGGGCCATTTCGGCCATAGCGCCGATCATCAAGCTCATCTCGGGCGCACCATAGGAGAATATCGTGGTACGCATATCCATGATGGTCGTTTGCGCTCCGAAAATCATGGGAGAACCTGGTTTTGCATTTTGCCCCAGAACGAGTCCGCTTAACGATTCGGCACAACCCTGTACAATCGTACCGGCAAAGCTTGCCGGTGCGCTGCCACCGAGTTGCGGCGCGGATAAAATAATTAAGGGGATTCCATTTTCGACACTGAAAAGAATCTTATCCACCGCGGGATTGAAGTAGGTTAGGGGTGAAATGAGTTCAGAATAATGAACAATCATAGGTGCGCGCTCAAACTTTTCACGACCGCCGCAAACCAAAATCGCCATTTCCAAAACATCTTTTTCGTTTTCAACAGTATGCGTGCAAAAAACCAATGGCTTTCGACTATAGGTAAGGGCTTGCCGAACGATCACGCGATCCGAAATTTCCGGCGGGACATCGGATGCCATGCCAATGACCATAGACCAATCATAATTGGGAAGATAATCCGTCAATGAGGCCGTAACCCTGCAATGATCGGTGGTGAATGCTATGCGATTATTGGTTTCTGGATCGAGGTACTCCATGCAATCGAGGCTTGGTCCAAAAAAGGAACGATCACTTTCTAAAAAAACCGACCGTTCGCCGTTGCGATTACCAAGAACCAGCCGAGAAGGAACCTTGCGAATAGCGTCTTCAACCAACCAGCTGGGAATGCGAACCCTGTCTCCCTGAACCTTTGCACCGGCTCCTGAAAGAATCTCCAATCCTTTTGGATGAGTCATTTTTATACCGGTTCTCTCAAGAATCTCTAGAGCAGCCAGATGAATTTCTTTTTTTTGGTCATCATCAATGACTTTCAGCTTGGGCCTAAAATTCAGTTTGGGTCTTGTGATCGCCATTTGTTCATTCCTCCTTAACTAAATATCCGAAATCTTGATTCGTCACCCCCTTTCTTTTTCCATTTAGGGTGAAAGCAGCACACGCTGCCAGATACCATTGTTTAATACATATCGCTCCCTGAGGTGAATCCAGTCGAAGCGTCCCTCCCAGAATTCCATTTCATCGGGAATCAGGCTATACCCGCCCCAGGAGTCCGGACAGGGAATGGGTTTTCCCTTGTACCGTCTTTTGATCCGATTAACTTTTTCTATCAGATCCTCCCTTCCCTCAACGACACTGCTCTGGGGGACCGCAGCCGAGGCAGCCTGGTTTTCCCGTCTGCGAACTTTCCAGTCGGCTTCTGCCGCTTTTCGAGAGAGCTTTACAACCCTGCCATCGATGCGGACCTGGCGTGGGGGAAAATGCCAGTAAAAGACCAGTACCGCCGATGGGTTGGCATCCAGCTCTTTACCCTTATTGCTTTCATAATCCGTATAAAAGGAAAACCCGCCGTGGACAAACCCTTTGAAAAGTACTGACCGGGCAGCGGCTCTGTTTTCATCTGTCGTAGTTGCCAGCGTAGCAATGTCGGGCCGAAGGAGGGGTGACCAGGGAAGGACAACTTCGAGCAGGCGCCTGACAACCTGAACACCCCTGGAGATTACCCGGCTTTTCGGTAACCGTCCCCCCTTACCCGTCCGGGCCTCTTCATACCAAAGGTGGAATAGTTTTATAGGATCTTTTGTGGTAGTACAACCAGTCAACAACGTCCCCTTTATTACCCTATATGAATTTTTTCTAAAGCTTGAAAATTGCAACGAAGAAAAAAACTTTTATAATCGCAGTCTCTTTCTATGTTTGTTTAAAAATCTCGTTTCTGTGCCAGTCGAGATTCTCCTGATCCGGCCAGAAACCAGTCTCTTCAGGTGTAAAAATCTTTCTTTCCGAAAGCGTCAGGATATGTCCCGGGAAATTCTGCTCTATCCGGACCCTCTTGGATATCTTCACTTCATAATCCTTGCCGACACCCATAAGTCCTTCGTCGAATGACCAGTGACAGAGTCGGCAGAGACTCATGCCATTGGTTGGTCTGTCGTCCTGGCTT
>QMMS01000193.1 GCA_003647375.1 Deltaproteobacteria bacterium | reverse complement strand
GTGATCAATGTTCAACAAGACAATCTCAAGGAGACGATTTTGTCTCTTACAAATGGCATTGGTGCGGATCTTGTTGTTGAGGCTTGTGGTGTTGAAGCTGCTATCAATCAGGCATTTGACATTATAAGGATAGACGGCCGAATTGCTGCCATAGGGCACACGGGTCGAGAGTCTTTATCCATGCCATGGGAAACTGCCCTGCACAAAGCAGCCCATGTCACCTGGAGTTTCAGTTCAAGCTGGTCTAGTTGGGAAAAAGCGGTATCTATGCTGAGCGAGAGAAAAATTGAAGCGGATAAGATTATTTCTCATACCTACCCGCTCAAAGAATGGGGAACTGCCTTTTCAGCTCTGGAAAAGTTGGAAGCCATAAAGGTATTATTAGTCCCCTAAAGGACGGTAGAGGAATTCCAAGCACTATCCGGTTCACATCCATTTTAATTTTTAAATAAGAAGGTAGACCATGAAAGTAATCCTTTGTTTTGGTGATTCCAATACACATGGCCGGGACCCGGTCACCAGCGGACGGCTTGATAAAAACGTGCGATGGCCCGGGGTACTTCAAAGTACGCTTGGAGAGGACTATTCTGTTATTGAAGAAGGGTTGAACGGCAGAACCACCGTCTGGGACGATCCTGTACGGGGCGGTATAAAGCGCAACGGAAGCTATTATCTTTTGCCCTGCCTTGAATCACATGCCCCCATCGATCAATTAATCATCATGTTAGGGACCAATGATTTAAAAGCCAGATTTGCAGTAACTCCCTATGATGTTGGAGAAAGCATGGGGGCCTTAATTGAAATCGCTCAAAAGAGTAAGTGCGGTTTGATGGGAAAAGGACCAGAGATATTAATCATGGCCCCGCCACCCCTTGGTGAATTGACAAAATGGTCAGAAACGTTTCAAGGTGGGGTAGAGAAATCTAAAAAGCTTGCTGCTTATTATGAGCCAATTGCTGCTTCATACGGGTGCCAGTTCTTTGATACCTCAACAGTAATCCAATCCAGTAAATTGGACGGTCTTCATTTCGATCCCGAAGATAATCACAAACTCGGGACTGCTGTTGCCAATATTATTCGAAAAAATGGTCACTGATCATTCCAATATACTAATGGTTGCACAGCACTTTTGAATCATTACTCAAAGCATTTTTTAAAGGGGCTGATCCCATCGATAAGGAACAATTCATATCGTTACCCTGGGATTCGGCGCATTGCCTGAGACGGTATTACCGTCGATATTTTTATTGTTTGTCCCATTTATCCTTTTTTAGATTACATTTGTTACTACCTACAAAATACCTCGTGGCCCAATTGAAGATTAAACCAAACGTTGGAATCATACCTATCTGCTGACTGTATGATTAAACTTAATATACTGATATAACATTTAAAAATGATCAAATCAACTATCGGATAGTGCCTTTCAGAAGCGTTGATTACCCTATCTTGTCAATAGTATTTTATATATAGGGGAGTCTTATAATATTGATAAATCAATACGTCGGAAGACATTTACAAACTGACAAAAATTTTAAACATTTCTTGAGTTGGCATATACAAGATATGGTATGAGCTTATAATCAGCAAAACACTTGATTCCTGGCATAACCCTTTCTGTTTGTACCCGTGTCGGAGTCGAGGCGCAAGGTGAACTTGCGATTTTGAGCGGTGTCGGTATGTATGAAGTTAAAATGCTCAATCCCGTTCGTCCAGGAGATACTCTCAAAGTTGAGGCTTGGTGGTCAGAACTGCAGAAATCAAACAGTATGCCTGAAATATGACACTTGAACATCCGTAAAAGGAGGCGTATCATTGGTTCTATGAGTGGAGCGTTACATATTTTATCACATGTTTGAAATCTTGAATATTAGATTAGAACCATGACATCAAAAAAAAGTGTTGGCCTTGTTCTTGGATGTGGGTCCTCACGCGGTTGGGCCCATATAGGTGCAATAGAGGCGCTGGAAGAAGCGAAAATCCCAATCGATTTTATCGTGGGATGCAGCGTCGGCAGTTACATTGGTGCTATCTATGCCGCCGGAAGCATCAAAAGCCTCAAAAAGTTTGTCCTCAAGATGGATGGCAAAAAGGTATTTTCCTATTTTGACTTCGTTCTTCCACGTTCCGGCCTTCTGGACGGCACAAAAAGATTAAGGGAACTTTATGCAATACATACCGAGGCACAAAATTTTTCGGAATTAAACATTCCTGTAATGATGGTTGCCACAGACCTCGAAAGAGGACAAAAAGTGGTATTGAAATCTGGAAAGATTTTGGATGCTCTCAGGGCCAGCATGTCTATGCCGGGGCTTTTTGCTCCAGCAAGAGTAAATGACCGATGGCTTGTGGATGGTGGTTTAGTGGACCCCGTACCTGTAAGCGTAGCCAGGGCAATGGGAGCGGATCTTGTGATCGCCGTAGATCTCAGCAGTGGAGATATTTCAAAGAAAAAGCAGAAGAAACAAGGTATTCGAAGCGAAGAAGCACTCGTAAAAAAAGAGGAGAATAGAAATGAATTAATTAAAAAATTATCCAAATACTATGAAAATGCTGAAATAAGTTTTAAAAGTAAAATCAAAGATCTATTTACAAAAGAGGAATCTATGCCGGATATCATAGAGACCGTTACAACCTCGATAAACATAATGCAAGATCGCATAACCCGCGTAAATCTTGCCGTAACCCCGCCAGATGTTTTAATACAACCATACCTTGGCGAATTAAAGATGCTGGATTTTGACCAAGTTGAGCATACAATCGAAGAAGGCTATATCAGGGCAAAGGAAAAAATTGAAGATATCGCAAACTTGCTTGATACTTGAAAAGGACTTTCTTATGCTGGTCTCAAACCGCGCACATACTACGAGCAGAATTATTAGGGAATAAAATATGCTTCAAATTGAAAGAACCTCCTTGTTAATTGTTGATATTCAGGGGAACTTAGCACACGCGATGCAGGGGAAGGAACTTCTGTTTAAAAATGTTCAAAAACTTATTAAAGGCATTCAGGTTTTAGGAATTCCTATTCTCTGGGTAGAGCAGAACCCTCAGGGTTTGGGGCCGACAATCCCTGAAATTGCAGATATTTTATCCAACATTCAGTCTATCAGCAAAATGAGCTTTAGTAGTTGTCGGAATGATCATTTTGTACGATCGTTGAATGCGCTGCATCGCAAACAGGTGCTGATTGCGGGTATCGAGGCACACGTCTGCGTATATCAAACAGCAGCAGACCTTGTGGATATGGGGTATGAGGTTCAAGTTGTGACTGATGCTGTATCTTCAAGAAGCATAGAGAACAAGAAAATCGGTTTGCTGAGGATGAGAGATTCCGGCGTCAGTTTGACGAGTGTCGAAACCGCTTTATTTGAGCTACTTAAAGTGGCAGAGGGAGAGCAGTTCAAAAAGATTCTCAAGATTGTGAAGTGATTGGCTCGCCCAGCCTCCTGATGTTAAAAAATCCCATTTATTGACCACCCCTTCTAAATCATATATGTTTCTTCTGTAATTTTAACGGAAGTGTGTGATTATGCAGATTTATGACGTTGTAATTATTGGCGCCGGCCCGGGGGGGCTTGGTTGCGCCATCAAGGCAGTTGCATCCGGCTTGTCGTATGTGCTTCTGGAAAAAGGGCAGAATGTATTTCAGGGGATTGTAGACTCTTACCCGCGCGGCAAGAAAGTTTACCCCACCATCCCCAAAAACAGCAAAGGCCCGTTTCCGATTACAGACCTCGAACCAAGTGCCTCCAACGAGCCGGTGGAGGAGTATGTGGCTAAAATAGACGCATGTGTGGCGCAACACGGAATCGACATCGCCTTCAATGAAGAGTTTCAAGACATCGCCATGGAAAAGGACGGTTTTACCATCCTAACCAAGGGTAATCGGTATGCTGCCCGGAACGTGGTTCTCGCCTTTGGCAGCAATATTCCCATCGATCTGGGTGTATACGGGGAAGCCAAGACGATTGCCCGGAAACTGGACAACACCGAGGAGCACATCGGAGCACCAACCCTTGTGCTGGGAGGCGGCAACGCCGCCGCGGATGTCGTCTCGACACTTTCCAAGGCCAAACGTGATGCCGGGGACCAAACACCCATTTACTGGGGTCACCGTAAAGAACAATTTAAGGTTAACAAAGAAGTAGCCCGCGATTTAGGCGAGGAAATTCTTTTGGGCGGTAACATCAAAATCCTGCTGAGGGCCATCCCCAAAATCGGCGAGGTCGATGAGGAAGGCGTTGACCGGCTGTTGATCCAGACCAGTGAGATTCCGCTGGGAAAGGGCGTAGAATTGCAGCAGGGCATGAGTTTTCCCATGAAGCACGTGATCGCCTGTATCGGAACCCAGGGACCGGCCCCTATTTATGAGCAGCTGAGACTCCAGATGATTACCTGCACCGAAGGGATTTGTCGTATCGGCAGAGAAGGTGCCAGGCTGATTCTGCTGGATGCCAACTGCCAGACCAGTATCAAAGGCATCTATGCCATTGGCGGCGCTATCAGTCCCTCGCATATAGTGGTTGAGGAAAAAGGCAGTTTTCAGGAAGTGAAACATCCCAATCTAATTTTTACCGCCGTTCGGGGTGCCCAAATCGCCATGGACGACATAGTGAAACGAATGCGTGACCAGCCATCAGCCTAGCCGGCGAAACTAAAGGGAACTAATCACTCGGTTGAATCTGCGGATGATGGGCGTGAAATATTCAGGACTTCCTGAATCGCCTCCCAACGCTTCTGCACGACCGGTTCCAGTGCTTTGCCTTTGGGGAAGATGCCCCGGGCAATGGCCAGGGCCGCCCGGCGGTCGGAAGGATCCGGCAACAGGGCCGTCAGGGTCTTTATGGCCCGCTCCGGGTCATTGGCGAGCATACAGGCCTGTTTTTTAACCGCTTGGTCCAATTCGGCTGATACCAGTTTGTTCAAGCGCTCGTCCTTACCGGAAATATCCCGAAAGGCCTTGAGCACGCTTCGGTCAGTGCTGCCGCCGGCGTGGGCCAGGGCGCTCACCATGCGCACAACGCCTTCCGCAAACCCGCCGCGCTCCATCTCTTCCAGCCACTCTCCTTTGCAGGACCCTTGTTCCGCACTTTTATCGGCCTTTTCGTCGTTGAACCAGTGCTTCAGCCACGGGTTGCCGAAAACAGACTGAAACCACAGCTCCTGGGACAGGTCTCTGGCCTCCCGTACTAAATCGAGGGTGTTGCTGATGCTGTCTGATATTTTTTTCTCGACAGCAACAAAGGGATTGTCTTCAGCTACCTTGCTGCGGTTTTTGCGAGCCTCTTCAGCCAGGGGTTCAAACGGCGCCATCCAGGGGCTGAGATCGGAAAACATGTATTTGGTAACCCTTAGGGGGTGGATCTGACGAATGGCTTCGGCCGAAGCCTCGTTTACAAAGGCCCGCACAAAGGGGCGCACAAACAGCCGGTAGAAATCGTTGTTGGCATTGGAAAGTGCTGAAACCGCGGCAAACGAAAATCTGTCATCCACATCGTCGTCCAGAGCCTGGATGTCAGCCATGTCACGCGCCTCAAAGCGGACGTCGTGCAAGTTGTTTTCGCCGCCTTCTTCCCCATTCTCCTCAATGATCATTTCATAAAGGCCGGGGGCGAGCAAATCTGCCTGGTCGATACTGGATATCATTTCCTTGTGCTCTTTTCTGGAGACCGGGCCGGAAACAAAGATTCCCAGGTGCCCGATGGTTTCATGCACCATGTAGATGATGACCCGTTTCTGCCGGCGGATTTCATCCACTGATTTCCAGGTTGCGGGAATCCAGTTCAGGGCCTGCTGGGGCGGGGTGATATTGTCCCCCTGGGAAGCAAACACAAACACGGGACCCTGAAGGTTTTTAAGGTCGATGTCCTGGTTGTGCATCTTGATCCTGCCATTTTCAAGCCGGTTGCCGACAAACAGCTCGTCCACGATAAAATGAATCTCTTCGCCGGTCAGTTTGAAAAATCCATTCCACCATTTTTCAAATTCGAGGTAGCGTTCTTCCTCGGCGTCGATATTGGCCCACAAATGGTACTGCTTGTCCCACAGGGTCCTGGAAAGATTGAGGTCTTCGAACCCCGCCAGCAGGTTGGCACCGTCGAACATGCCGTTGCCGAGATCACTCCAGAGGCTCGCCATCCACACCCCGCCGGTCCAACCGCCTTTGTAGCGCATGGGGTTTTTACCGGCCACGCCGGCCCAGAAAGAAAGGGGCGCGCCGTTTAGAATGACGGGGCCCACTTTGTCGGGATGCAGGGCCCCCAGTATGGCGACGGCCCAACCGGCCTGGCAGTTGCCGATGATGATCGGCTTGCGGGCTTTGGGATGTTGTTCCGTGACCTTTTCCACAAATCGCGATAGGGTTTTCTGCGCATCCGGCAGCGTCTGCCCGGGAACCGGGTCCGGTGTAAACAGGACGAAATAGACCGGGTGCCCCTGGTTGAGGGCCATGCCTATTTGGGAATCCTGCTTGAACCCCCCGATGCCCGGTCCGCCGCCGGCACGCGGGTCGAGAATTATCACAGGCCGTTTGACAGTCGATGCATTGAGGGCGTTTTTCGGCAGCCGGCGGTTTTCCGTGCCCGGGTGCTGATTCAAATCGTCTGATTTGCGACGGTCACGGATACGGGCCAGTTTGTAATTGGTTGACGGCTGCAGGTCCTGCCCGTCAAGGAGGATGTCATAGTCAAAATTCAACACCGGCGGCATGCCCTGCCGGTTGTGCTCCAGATAGTTGTTGCCACGTTTTCGTAAAATATCCATGTAGATGAGGCTGCGCTGCCAGAAGTCGGTGCCATAGGCCAGGGCGTCGTTCGTCCAGCTGAGAATATCATTATATTTTTCAGGTGAGTTGTCGGTTGTTGTGGTCATCTATCACCTCGTTTTGCTTCAATCCCCCATTCCGCAATCCGCATTCCGGAATTGGGTCTTCATTGATCCGTTGGTTTCTTTTCAGTTTCCGTCGGCTTTTCGTTTTCCGATGTATTACCTTGAGGCGGCATGAACATCTGCATAAAGGACTGCATGGTTGCCGGGCCTTCCATCATATTGGGCATCACTTTGCCCATATCCGTGCCCACCTCCAGCCACTTGCTGAATTGGTCATCAAAGGCCTTTTTATATTCCAGGTAGTTTTGAATGGTTTTCTGGAAATACTTGTCGAAAAAATCACTGAGCACCCCGTCACCGTGCTGGATAATGAGGTGCAGCACCGGCACCGGGAGGAGGATGTTTTTCTTGCGGGCCTCCTCGAGGATGACCTGGGTCAGGATGAGGGCGGTGACGTCCTCTTTGGTGGCCGCGTCGATTATTTCAACCTGGTTACCGGATTTTATCAGCCCGGTAACATCCTCCAGGGTCACATAACAGCTGTTGCGCGTGTCGTACAGTCGCCGGTTGCTGTATTTTTTCAATATGATTTTATCATCCATACAATTTTTTTCTCCATGGTGTTGCCTCCAACCCGGCCCAATAATATAAGCACTGCAAAACGCTGGCATTGAGTTGGATAGGAAATATTTATAAGTTTATAATATGTATTGAAAATTAAATTACAACCTTGGTCCATAAAAAATTGTGCAATGCACAATCATTGTGTTGACAAGCAGAATTTCGAGCCTATGTTTGAGGGTAATTCAGCTCGGGAAACCCTTTTCCGGGCAGGCAGGCAACCGGAAAACAGAAAATCATGTTTCCATAAAAGATAAAGGAGTATACCATGAAAAATACAGATTTTGCCAAACAAATACTTGACTGGAACAAAACGGTTCTGAACAGTAGCTTAAATTTATTTGAAAAATTTCAGGAGTATGGAGAAAAAACAGCCGGGTCGTTGGTGGAGCAGGCACCCTGGGGGGCCGAGGAAGGCAAAAAAGCCATGAATCAGTGGAGCGGCAACCGGAAAAAAGGCCTCAAAGCGTTCAAGGAGAGCATGACTTTGGGTTTCAAACAGGCCGAGGGGCTTTGTGCAGTTGCAAAATCCGCAAAATAATATATCTCTCCCAGAGCTTCAGGGAGCGTATATTGCTGTAATCTAATAAAAATCACATTCAGCAGTCTCTAATGAAGTGGGCGAGAGAAACATTTTTTTGGTCTGCTCAGGTGAAAGGAGGAACAAAATGGATCAGAAACAGGCGTTCAAGCAGATGGTGGAGTTTAACAAAGGCGCTTTCAACAATGCCTTCAATGCCATGGTAATGGTGCAGGATCAGAACGAAACCCTGGCCAACACCCTTTTAATCCAGGCGGATTGGCTGCCGGAAGAGGGGAAAAAAGCGGTCAAGGATTGGGTGGAAGCTTTTAAAAAGGGCCGTGAAGAGTATAAGAAGGCCGTGGATGAAGCCTTCAAAAAGGTAGAGGGATACCTATGATCGGCAGAACATTTGATGAGCTCGAGGTCGGGGACAGTTCTGAATTTTCAAAAACCATCTCCGAGGCGGATGTTTACATGTATGCCGGCATTTCAGGTGACCTGAACCCGGCCCATATCAATGAAGTGTATGCCCAGGGCACCTTTTTCAAGAACCGGATCGCCCACGGCATGCTGACCGCCAGTTTCATTTCAGCGGTCATCGGTATGCAGCTCCCCGGGCCGGGAACCATCTACATGGGCCAGACGCTCGAATTTCTGGCCCCGGTGCGCATCAACGATACGGTGACTGCCAAGGTCGAGGTTCTGGAGAAAATTGATGACAAAAAGCGGGTCAGGCTGGCCACCACCTGCATCAAT
>QMMS01000192.1 GCA_003647375.1 Deltaproteobacteria bacterium | reverse complement strand
ATTTAGAATTTTCACACGCTGAATGTGCATAACGTTAACTCTTATAGGGTTGAATCATTGCCGGGCCCTTTGGACCCCCGGGTATCTACTTGTCTTTACGTCCTGGTAAAAATGCATTCAGAAGCAGTGCCGTAAGGCCGCCGGTTGTTACCGCTGATCCGAAAATCTGTTGGATAGCCTTAGGCGCCTTATCGAGAAATCCCGGAACATAGGCCACGCCGAATCCCAGACCGAAGGCAACCGCCATAATAAGCATATCGCGCCTGTCTATCTCACTAGAGGCGATAATCCTTATACCTGCCGCTCCGACCATCCCGAACATGACAATGGTAGCCCCCCCGAGTACGGGGCTCGGTAATGACCGAAAGAACGCCCCGACAACCGGGAACAAACCCAGAACAACGAGGAAACCGGCGAGATACATTCCCACATACCGGCTGGCAATGCCGGTCAGCTGGATCACACCATTGTTCTGACTGAAGGTCGTATTGGGGAACGTATTGAATATTGCGGCGATAGCGGAATTAACACCGTCTCCCAGGACGCCGCCCTTGACCCTCTTCATGTATAAGTCCCCTTCAATAGGTTCGCCGGAGACCATCGATGTGGCCGTAATGTCTCCCGTGGACTCAATTGTTGTGATAAGATAAATAAACGCAACCGGGATGAAGGCAGTCAGGTTAAAGCTGAAACCGTATTTGAACGGGATGGGAATACTTATTAGGGGAAGGCCCTGCAATGCGCTAAAATTGACTTTACCCATGAATGCGGCAATAATATACCCCACTATCAATCCGATCACGATGGAGCCCATTCTCAGGAACTTATTTTTACTGTTGGTTAAGATAATAACGATAATCAGGACAAGAAATGCAAGAAAAAGGTTTTGTGCGCTTCCGAACAACTCCGGTTTGTTGTCAAAAAGCCACTTGCCGCCGGCCATATCCATGAGCCCCACTTTGACCAGACTCAGGCCGATGAGCGTTACAACCGTTCCGGTGACGATCGGTGTAATTATCTTTCTCAGATGTTGCAGAAAACGGCTGAGGATCATCTCAATGAACGCTCCGAAGAAACATAAACCATAAATCGTCGACAAAATCTCTTTTGTCCCGCCACCCTGATTTTTTACCATAAATCCTGCCGTTAATATGGCACCGAGAAAAGCAAAACTGGTTCCCTGGATGCTCAAAATACCGGAGCCCACCGGTCCGATCCGTTTTACCTGGATGAATGTGGCTATGCCTGAAACAAACAGGGCCATACTGATTAAATAGGGCACCTCGCTGCCCAGACCCAGGACGCTTCCGATAATCAGGGTGGGTGTAATAATCCCGACAATAATCGCCAAAAGGTGCTGAAGTGCCGCGAACATTCCCTCCTGTACAGGGGGGTTGTCTTCTAATTTGTAAATAAGACCAAAAACATCCTTTTCCTCTTCAGTGTCGGCACCCATTTTTGTTTCGTTCATAACAGCCTCCTCGTATTAGAGTATAAATCATATACCCGATCAGTGACAGGTGAGATTGAATATTGCCCTTTTTCGTTAAACATTTATTCTGAATCTTCCAGGCATATTTCCACGGCGTTGATGATAGTCTCGTACCCGGTGCAGCGGCAGAGGTTGCCCGCGTGGCCTTTGCGGATCTCCTCGCGGGAAACTTTGCAATCCTTGTGCTTCTCGATGAAAGCGGTGGTGGTCATGATCAGGCCCGGGGTGCAGAAACCGCATTGCACGGCGCCCGCATCGACGTAGGCCTGCTGGACCCTGGAGAGTTGACCGTCCCTGGACTCACCCTCAACCGTGCGGATGTTCTTTCCGTCCGCCCACACGGCCAGCGTGATGCAGGAATCCACCGGAACGTTATCCATCAGGACCGTGCAGGCGCCGCATTCACCGACCCCGCACCCTTCCTTGACGCTGGTGATGCCAAGGTCTCTCAGCGTATCCAGCAGAGATTGCACCACATCCACCGAAAGAAAGTACTGCTTGCCGTTAATGGTACAGGTAATGTTCTTTTGCATTAAAATTTTCCTCCTGCTCTTTCAATGGCCTGCCTGACAACCCGCTGTGTCAGGGTGCGGATGATATGCAGTCGGAAATTTTTGGCGGCGCGCCAGGAATCGCGCGGTTTAACGTCCTTTTGCACAGTGTCGCTGATAGCCTTTAAAGTTTTCTCGGAAAGTGACTTACCCACGGCAGCTTTTTCGGCGTGTTCACAGCGAATCGGCTTCGGGGCGGCCACGGTGAAGGCCAGCCTCAATGCCTCAATTTTGTCGCCGTCCAGACGGGCGGCGGCGGTACAACCGATGGTGGCAATGTCCATGGCGTCGCGCATGGCGTATTTGTAATAGGCGGCACCAAAACCCTTGTAGTTCTCGGGTCTGATCCGAAAGGCCACGAGCACATCACCCTGTTTAAGGGCAACCCGGCCGGGTCCCTGGTGGAAACCCACGACCGGAACCACGCGTTTGCCGTCGACTCCCTGGATCTCCAGGTCGGCTTCGTGCACCAACAGGGCGCCGGCGCTGTCGGCGCTGACAGCACCGTTACAAATATTGCCGCCCATAGTAGCCATGTTGCGCAACTGTGGACCGCCGACCGTACCGACCGCCTCTGCAATCACCGGTACGCGGCGGTTGACAACGTCCGAGTCCATGATTTCGCTGAACGTGGCCATAGAACCGATACGCACGGCCTTGTCGGGCTCTTCGGAGATCTTTTTGAGATCATTCAACCCATTGATATCGACCAGACTTCGATATTCCTTGCTGCCCCCGTGGAGACGAATGAGAACGTCCGTACCGCCGGCAATGAGTTTGGCCTCGGAATCGGCCGACAGCAACTTAACGGCTTCTTTTACGCTTTGTGCTTTGTTGTAACGCTCAATGGCAAACATGTTCGTTCTCCTCTATATCAATCCGGCCTCGGCGAAGTACCGGTAAAGGGTCTTGGGAGTCATCGGAAGTTCGTCGATCTTGATGCCGGTGGCATCCCAGATGGCGTTGCGAATGGCCGGGGCGGGGGTAATATTCGGCGGTTCTCCCAGGGACTTGTTGCCATATCCGCCGGTGGGTTCCCGGGACTCAACGAAAGCACAACCCAGGTCGGGGATGTCCATGAAGGTGGGCATCTTGTAGTCGAGCAGGTTGTTGTTATGGATACGGCCGGAATTTTCGTCGATGAGTAGTTCCTCGAACAAGGCCATGCCGATACCCATGGCAAGACCACCGTGCACCTGCCCCGCAGCCATCAACGGATGTATGATAACACCGGCATCGTGAACGTTGTAGATTTCCTTGATAACGACCCGGCACATGGGAATATCTACTTCCAGGTCCACGAAGGTGCAGCCGAAGGAGGGGGCGTTGGTACGGGTCTTGTGGGACACATCGGCGGTCAGCTGTCCCCCCCGATCTTTGTGGTAGTAGGTGTCCAGCGAGACTTCGTCCAGCGGCAGGACAACCTTGCCTGGTCGGTCGGCAAAAACAATATTACCGGCGATCAGGTCCAGAGCTTCGGGAACCTGGCCGGTCATCAGGGCGGCATGTTTAAGGATTTTGGCCCGGAGTTCACCGGCGGCCTGCTTAACGGCCGGAGCTACAACATAGGTCTGGCGGGAGGCGTAGGCGCCGGTGTCAAATGGACTGACGTCTGTATCCTGGGTGCTGACCACGTGAATATTGTCGTAGGTCACACCCAGTGTCTCAGCCGCCATCTGGCAAAAAGCTGTGTCGGAGCCCTGGCCGATCTCGGTGGCGCCGATCTGTAGATGCACGGAGCCGTCCTGGTTAAGGATCAGGCGGGCGCCCGATATTTCCACACAGGCGGGGTATGTGCCTGAACCATAGCTGAAGCAGGCGACGCCCAGACCCCGGCGCACATGACCCGTTTGGTTCTTGTAAGCCTTCTTCTTTTCGTCCCAGTTGATGAGTTCACGGCCCTTTTCAATGCACGCGACCATGCCACAGCTCAAAATTTCTTTCTCGTTCAGCGGGTTGATGTCGCCCTGTCTGGCCACATTCTTAAGGCGAAAGTCCACCGGGTCCATGCCGATGGCACAGGCGACCTCTTCCATGATGCATTCTATACCGAAAATGACCTGCGGAGAGCCATAGGCGCGCATGGCCCCGGCGGCCGGAATATTGGCGTAATGCGTCGTGGCTTTTACCTTGATGACGCTGCGTGGGTACAGGTTGCAGGACTTGGAGCATGCGGCACCCATAATGGCGTGGCCGTGGGAGGCATAGGCACCGGTATTGGAAACGCATTCAATATCCAGGCCTTTAAGAACGCCGTCCCTGGTTGCACCGGCGCGATTCCTGCTGGTGGTGGCGTGTCGGGTGCGGGTACCTATGAAGCATTCCTCCCGGGGCAGTTCGAGTTTCACGGGAACACCACCCAGTTTCATGGTCAGGAAGGCCACCATGGGTTCGAGAATCACGTCCTGCTTGTTGCCGAACCCCCCGCCGACATACGGCTTGACCACACGTACCCGGCCCCACGGTATATCCAGCGCCTGGCCCACGATGCGACGGCAGATGTGTGGAATCTGGGTGGAGGATACCACCACGATGTGCTCCATGTCATCCATGTAGGCATAGGCGCTGTGGTTTTCCATGTGGCAATGCTGGACAACGGAGGTTTTATAGTCACTTTCAACGATCACATCGGACTCTTCGAGGGCTTTTTCAAAGTCGCCTCCCACCTCGAACTGATGTGACTTGATCCTGTTTCCGCCTTCGTGAATCGGGGGGGTGTTCGGATCCAACGCGGTCCGAGAGCTCACCACGACGGGATATTCCTCATATTCGACTTTCACCAGGTCAACAGCTGCTTCGGCGCTTAATCGATCCTGAGCGACGACAATAGCCACCTCGTCTCCATGGTAGCGGACGTGGCCGGTCAGCAGACGCCTGTCGGCCACGTCCGCGTGATTGGGGTCGAAGGAATAGGGATGTCCGGCGGTGGCAAACCGCCTGTCCGATACGTCCTCGAAAGTAAAAACGGCTTCTACGCCGTGAAGGTGTCGGGCTTTCTTGGTGTCGATGCGCAGGACACGGCCGTGCGCAATGGGGCTTCTGACATATTTGGCATACAGCATGCCCGGCATGCTTAAATCGTCGGTGTAACGCGCCCGCCCGGTGACCTTTGCCACGGCATCCTTGCGCCTGGGAGATTCACCTACAGCCATATTTTCGACCTCCTTGTAATATTGCAAATTAAAATCAGCAGTTATAACTTATTCGGTCCATCAGGCAAACGGCTTAACCCGGCAACCGGCTCAGCTATCCGGCAAAAGGCTGTTGTGAACTCACAAGCCTGTAAAGCACGGCTGTTTCCACAGCGCGGTTGAGTTCCTTGGTGTCGGTTCCATTTTTGAGTTCCACCTTGCGGGCCTCAAGTGTGTCTGCCGAGATTTCGACCTTTACTTCCGAATCCTGGTAAACGAAAATGCCGTCGGATTCTGTCAGAACGGCTGGTTCGCCACCGAACTTAGCTTCCATGCGCCCGGGCTCGGCAAGGTGAAAGCCCTCACCGTAAGCTTCGAGACTCGCGTGGGTCAGGTGCATCTTGAACTTATCCTTGTAAGGTGCGCCGCTGGTGGGGCAGAAGGTGTCGCAGTTGCCGCATTCGTTACAAAAGTCGGCAATGTTGACGATCTGGTAGGGCTGATCGATCTCAACCTTGCCCAGGGTCTCCACCATAGTGTGGTCACCTCTTCTTACGGCACGCTGCAGCGGGTAGGAGACGGGTTCGGCGCGTAGGGCAACATTGGCCCTGTTGGGGCAGACGGAGACGCAGACATTGCAAACCAGGTCACACTGTAAGCAGCGGGAGGCTTCAACCATTGCGTCGGCTTCGGTCAACGTCTTGACGTACAATTCGAAATTAAGTCGCTCATGCGGCCCGAGTTCGGGCATTTCGGGGCCAAAGATGCGACGGGCCTGCCTGATGCCAAGGTCGGCCAGGTTGGGCCGGCGCCGGTCCTCGGGTGCCAGCCGGATCCTGGGCTCGTGACCGGCCTTTTTCATGATGGACCCGGCGGCGCGGCGACCGTCGCCGATGGCGTTGATCAGGGAGGAAGCGCCGCGGATGGCGTCACCGCCGGCAAACAGGCCCTCCAGTTGAGTTTCCATGCTGTCCTTGTCTACGGTAAGTTCGCCGCCGGGGAGAAAATCGAGTATCACGCGCTGGCCGATAGCCGTAATTACCGTGTCAACCTCCAATTTAAATTCGGAACTCTCAACTTTGATCGGTCTGGGACGACCGCTGGCATCTTTTGTTCCCAGTTCCATTTTGTAGCACATATTGGATGTCAACCGGCCATCTTCCACTAACATACATTCCGGCTGAGTGAGTTCATTCAGGCTAATACCTTCCTCTATTGCCGCCTGTACTTCTTCGGGATCGGCAGGCATTTCCTCGCGCGTGCGGCGGTAGATGATACTTACTTCCCCATTTTCTCCCAGCAATCGCTTGGCGGTGCGGGCGACATCCATGGCTGAATTGCCGCCACCGACCACCGCCACCTTCTTTCCCAGATCCGGCCTTTGGCCTTGACGCACCGCGCTCAGAAAGCTCAATTGGTCTATGACACCTTCGGCATCTTCGCCGGGAACACCCAGGTCATAACTTTTCTGAGCACCGATGGCGATGTAAACATAATCGTGAGATTTGCGCAGGTCTTCAAAAGCCTGTTTGTCGATGCGAACACTGGTGTGCAGCCTGACCCCCAGGGCGATGATGGCGTCGATATCCCGGGACAGGCTGTCATGGTCGAGACGGAAGGCCGGGATAGCGTCGGCGGCCATACCGCCGGCAAATTTCTTGGTCTCGTAAATGTCCACCTCGAAACCTTCCAGAACCAGAAAGTAGGCGCAGGAAAGACCGGTGGGTCCGGCGCCGATGGCGGCAACTTTCCTCCCGTTGGCCGGCGCCGGGGTCAGGGCAAGGCCTTTGGCCTGGTTTTGGGCAATAAAGCGCTTGATTTCCCGGATCATGAGCGGAGAATCATAGTTCATGCGGGTGCATTTGTACTGACACAGATGATCGCAGACCATGCCCTGGATGTTGGGGAACGGGTTGGTGGCCAGAATGGCTTTGTAAGCGTTTTTAAAGTCGCCCTTTGCGGTATAATCAAGATAGCGCGGAATGTCCTGCCCCGTGCTGCAGGCGGTCACACAGGGTGCGCCGGCGCAGTCGAAGCGCGGCAGATTCCGCACGGTTTTGATGTTTTCAAAGGGGAACTTCTCCTTGGCGTAGCGACCGTTTTCGACAACATCCGCGGCATAGGTCTTCAGGTTGGCAAGCCGTGCAGCGGCTTCGCTCTCGAGGCTTGCGCGGGTCAGCATCAGGTTTTTTAGAGAGTCGACACCGGCGTTTTTCATATTGCCGGCAATGCGCTCCAGATATTGAGACAGGCGACCGTAGCCACCGGGTTTGAGCACATCGGAACAGACCGTCACCGGCTTGAGGCCGCAGCTCAGGGTGTCGACGATATTAAAGCAGTCGACTCCCGCGGAAAAAGAAATGTCCAGCACGCCTTTGAACTCCTCCTGGAGCCTGGCAGCCAGGTTGATACTGATGGGATGCAGCGCACGGCCGCTCATGTAGAGCATGCCTTCGTTTTTAGGCAGGTTCTGCTCGATGTTGGTGGTCTCCAGGGTATTGGTTAGCTTCAGGCTGAATGCGACACCTTTGTCGCGGGCGGCATCCAGCATTGCACCGATCAAAGCAACACCGTCGTCGTACTTGAGATCGTGCCCGAAAGCCTCGTCCGGGACTTCGGTTTTGAAATCGAGTCGGTGGTTGAGGATATTACGCAGGCGTTCGGCGCCAAGCAGGGTCGGATTCAGCTTGATGGTGGTATGAAAACCGCGTTCCTCGACAAAGTAACGACCGATTTTCTCGACTTCCTCCGGTGGACAGCCGTGCATGGTGGACACGGTGATGCTGTCGGACATGGTGCCGGGGATGCTCAGTTCTTTCACACGGGGATAGAACGCGGCAATGCGCTCGATCTTTTCAGTCAGTTCGGTGGAGCAGTCGCTCATGCGGTCGAAAAAACGTTGCACGGTGGGGCTTTTGATTCCCTCCAGATTATAGCCGGCGCTCATGTTGAAGATAAAACCCGGTTCTTTGGAAGTGCCCCATCCCAGCTTGTCCCGGAGGATATAGATAAGAATGAAGGCGTTAAGATACTCGTTGAAGGACTGATCGAGCTTTAGTTCCTGGGACCATTCACAATTATATCCCTCGTCGGTCATATCGATGCAGGGTTTGGTCACTTCCAGATCGTCCAGCACCTGGATGGTCTTCAGCTCGATGTAGCGCCCGCCACAGAGCCAGGCCGCGATGATATTCTGGGCCAGCTGGGTGTGCGGGCCGGCGGCCACGCCAAGGGGGGTTTCCAGCATTTGCCCATAGCGGCGCATGCGAAAAGGGTCGGACTCCCCGGGTTCGAAAAAAAGTTCCCGGGGAATGCCGAAAACCTCATTTTTCTGTTGAAGATCGGAAAGTGCCCACTTAAGCAGTACGTCTATGTCCGTACAACAAAATTTATCTTTTTCCATTATTACCTCTGCCATTATAAATTCAATAGTTAAATATTTTGGGTTCTTCTCCCGATTAGTTGGGAGAAAGGGTCCCAGGGGTCCAGGATTCAAGGATTCAAGTGTTTGTTTTCCAGGGATTTGATCATCGCTTTCAGCATTCTCTCTACAGCCCCGATCTTCAT
>QMMS01000191.1 GCA_003647375.1 Deltaproteobacteria bacterium | reverse complement strand
TTCCGGAATTTTCTTTTTCCGATGCTGTAAAGCGCCTGACATGCCACGTTGGGATGGGGATCTTGCATGAGGGTGATCAGGTGAGCTTCGTCTTCGGGGTGCCTGCCGACGCTGAGATCTCTGGCCAGCCAGTATCGAACCGGTATCGATGGATGCTGTGACAGGTCTTGTGTAAGGTTGAATTGATGAAGATCGATATTGTTTGTGCTGATATGCCTGAGTGCCCTGACCGTATCTTTCCAGTCATCTGACGCAAGCATTCCAGGAAGACTGTCAATCGTGAGGTCTCTTTTATCGCCTATGGGCATCAGGAGGAGTAAAAGGGTGCCTAACGTGCAGCAGACAGTGATGCCGGCAATGGCGGATGGCTGCCTGCCAAGAAACAATGAGAAGCCCCGGGACAGCAATCCGCTGAACAACCAGTAAAGTATCAGGGGAAATCCCACCAGCAATGATATGGATGTTGCTGCGCGAAAATGGATATAGGTATCATTGCTTTTGGATAGATCCTGCAGGGTTTGTCGCGTATTTTCGAAAAAATTCTTCAGATCCGTCTCTATCGTCTGCTGGCTCCCAGACAATCGTATGCGTTCCTTTTCGACGACGATTTCTACATCTGCTTTTCCTTTTTCATTGATCAGAAGGTAGTCATAGCTGCCGAGCTTTCGTTTCAATCTTTTATGGTCCCGGGCGTTTTCTATTTTCGAGAGATGATACGTCTTGATCAGTTTTTGATTCAGGTTGCGGAAGGTTTCGGCTGGATACAGGGTATAATGATAATAAAAGTCGTTGAAGTGTATGCCCGGGGCATTCGACAATAGAAGGTTGTCCCTGATGTTGAGATAGAGACCGGCGTTCATCTGGGTCGACCAGAGAATGGCTAACAGCGAAATCGCCAGAAAATGCAGCAACAGTGTCAACCGGGAACCTCTTCCCAGGTCGTTCGGGCTTAGCACTATATAAAGCGTGACCACAACAGCGGGAATGAGGATGGCATGCAGGGTCGGCATGAGTACGAAGCCATGCCGGTTAAGGGCTGTGATCGACACTGCCCACAGCCCGAGAAAGACAAATAGAAAACCCTTTTTCAAGCGGCACGGGTATTTCCAGGCCCAGGCACACGCCAGGGATACCAATGAAATGCCCACACCGATTGTGAGGGTAAAAAAGAGTCCACCATTGAAGGCGGGGGTTACCATTTTGAGTGTCGGTATAATCTTTTGGTTGGGAACTGTGAGGTAGCCGGCCTGGGCAATCCAGAACATTTTCTCATGAAGCGCCAGGTTGCTGATGAATACCTGCACCGTTGCAATTATCTGTGCCATCAAAAGGCCGGTACCGACGGATATGGATGCTGGAAACCGTGTTTTCAATGTGTGGGATCCTTATGGCAATGTTGTAAGCCATAGGCTGTAGGCTATAGACTATCAGGCTGTTAGGCGTTTGATAGCTTACAGCCTATAGCCTACACATAATGCCATTAACTTAAGCCGTTGTTACTTTTAGAAGGGTCTTTTCGGGGTCGAAATCGCAATCGCTATCGGGATCGAGAAGATTGGCATTGCTATATTTGTCGATTTCGATAGCGATCCCGATAGCGATTGCGATGGGTTCTCCCAACATGGAATCCCCTTAAGTTAACGATATTGAGCCTAAACCCCTAAATAAGCCTCCCAGTATCCTATCTGGATATGCGTAAGGCTCATGGCAATGCACTATACCACATAAAACAACCTTTGAGCAAATACCAATCTTTTCTTGTCTATTCAGAGAAATTGGGGTATAAAAATCGTTTTGTTAAAGAATAGCTATAAGCCATAAGCAGTAAGCTATTTGCGGCTTATAGCCTGAAGCTTAATGCTTACAGCTTAAACAAGAGGATATCATGAAAATTATCGTAGCAGGTACAGGGTATGTCGGGCTTGTCCATGCGGCTGTCTGTTCGGAGTTCGGTCATGAAGTAATTGCCTATGACAATGATGAAAAGAAAATCGAGGCATTCTCCAGCGGGGAGACGGACCGAATCGTTCAATACGTCAATGAGCCCGGATTGGCCGACAGTATCCGAAAAGTTCATGGAAAACACCTTTTCTTTTCTACGGCCCTGACGGACATTATTGAGGGCACGGATGTCATTTTTCTGTGTCTGCCTACGCCCCCCAATCTGGATGGTTCCACCAACCTGACCTATTATGATGCCGCCCTTGAAGACATAGCAAAGAACCTGCACAGACGAAAAGACCTGAGACGGGTGGTGATCGTCAACAAAAGCACCGTGCCTATCGGTACGGCAAGCCATCTGAAATCGGTTCTGGATCGCCACAAGGTCGAAAATTTTGGTGTGGCCTCCAATCCTGAGTTTCTTGCCGAGGGGACAGCGGTACCCGAAGCCAGAAAACCGGATAGAATCATCGTGGGATGTAATGATGATGAAGATTTTATCATTTTGCAGCAGGTTTATTCCAAATTCGTTCGCCATGTGCAGACCAAATATATCGAGACATCCCCGGAAACGGCCGAAGCCATCAAGTATGTGGCCAATACCATGCTCTTGACCTATATATCGTTCTGGAACGGTGTGGGTGCGAAACTGGGTGAGAAGATACCGAATATAAAGATCGACGACCTGCGGCTTGGCGTAACGGCGGACAAACGCATCAGCACCTGGGGCTCGTTTGTCAGTAACGGCGCAGGTGGAAGCTGCTTTGGCAAGGATATCGCTTCCCTGATATATCAATTGAGGCAGGTCAATGTCGACACAAAAATGCTGGAGGCTTCCTTTGAGGTCAATGAAAACCAGAAAGTGTATCTGGTGGATCGTGCCATCACCGAAAACGATTTTCAGTTCAATAACAAAACCATTGCCGTACTGGGACTGGCCTTCAAGAAAAACACCAATGACATGCGTGACGCATCATCCATCAAGGCCATAGAACGCTTGCTGGGGAAAGGTGTTTCGTCCATAAGGGCCTACGATCCCCTGGCCAACGATGCAGCCAGACTGGAATTTGATCCTTCCAGAAATGTGTTGTTTGAAAAAATTCAGTATGTTGACTCGGCCAGGTCGGCCATCGAAGGATCAGATGCCCTGTTTATTTCCTCGGACTGCGAAGAATTCCGGGGGCTTTCCCGGACCATTGAAGAGTCGGTGGCTCCGCCGTATCTCATACTGGATGGCAGACGCATGATTCCGGATTTTGAATCCATGGTGAAAAAAGGGTATGCTTACTTGGCAGTCGGATCCATGGCAATGAGCTGAGCGTTTAAATTTAACCGGTTATCCGCAAAACTCAAGCTGAGTTGTCTTAGCGGTCTACGGAAATTCGCTTTAAAGCCGGCCAAAACTCGCTCCTAAGGCGCCGTAAGGCCCGCCGCTGCCGATCGTATTTAAATATGTTTATAAATAACGATTGGCTATATCTTTGTAACCATATAGTTTATGCTGCGGGCCTAACGGCGCCTAACGATCTCAGACAGTTGCCCGACTTTAAAACGAACCCCCGCAGACCTCTGTACGCGGTATCGCTTGGGCTTTATAGATAACCGTATAAGGTTAAATGCTCCGATGGTGATGGCAATAGCAGAGAATGGATTGAAAAATTAATAATAAGCGGCGAAGCCGCGTCAAATAAAATCACAACGTGATTTTATGGAGGTACGGATGGATTACAAGCAAACCTTGAATTTGCCGAAGACGAAATTTCCCATGAAAGCGAACCTGGTGGTTCGCGAGCCGGAACAGCTCGCCGCATGGGAGGCCTTGAACCTTTATGACAGAATCCGTGAGGAATCCAGGGATCGGGAACCTTTTATCCTGCATGACGGCCCTCCTTATGCCAACGGCAATATTCATATTGGTACGGCCCTAAACAAGATACTGAAAGATATTATTGTCCGCTCGCGCCAGATGTCCGGGTTCAACGCCGTTTACGTGCCTGGGTGGGACTGTCATGGCTTGCCCATCGAGCACAATGTCGACAAGGAGATGGGTGACAGGAAAAAGGAGGTTTCCCAGGCTGATTTCCGTCGCAAGTGTCGGGCGTATGCTGAAAAGTTCATTGATATACAGCGGGAAGAATTCAAGCGACTGGGGGTCATGGGAGAATGGGAGAACCCATACTTGACCATGAAGTATCGCTACGAAGCGATTATCGCCACCGAATGTCTGAAGTTCGGGCTCAACGGCGGTCTTTTCAGAAGCAAAAAACCGATTCACTGGTGCTGTAGCTGCCAAACCGCCCTGGCCGAAGCTGAAATCGAATACCACGATGAAACCTCCCCGTCCATATATGTCAAATTTCCCATGATCGACGGGTTGGATGACGAAATGCCGGCGCTCAAGGGAAAGGCGGTATCGGTCATCATCTGGACAACGACACCCTGGACCATACCGGCAAACCTGGCTATCGCCCTGCATCCCAATTTTATCTATGCGGCTGTGGATGTCGGTAATGATGATGTCTATATCCTTGCCAGGGAACTGGTGGAAAACTGCATGCAGACTTTCGGTATTTCCGACTATACAATTCTTGCCGAAATTGAGGCCTCGACGCTGGAACGAAAAAAATGTCGCCATCCTCTCTACGACAGGGAGTCCATGCTGATAATCGGCAGTCATGTCACTCTGGAAGCGGGAACCGGTTGTGTTCATACGGCACCGGGTCACGGTCGGGAAGACTACGAAGTGGGAATGGCATACGGCATGGATGCCTATTCTCCGGTGGATGATAATGGTCGTTTTACTGATGATGTTGCCTTTTTCAAGGGTGGCTTTGTTTTCGACACCAATAAAACGATTAATGAAAAACTGAATGAAACAGGGGCCTTGCTGGCCAGTGAAACCATCAAGCATTCTTATCCTCATTGCTGGCGATGTAAAAAACCTGTGATTTTTCGGGCAACCCCCCAGTGGTTTATCTCCATGGACAAGACCGGTCTGAGAGAAAAAACGTTGAAGGCCATCGATAATGTTGAGTGGATACCACACTGGGGCAAAGACCGGATATTCGGTATGATTGAAAACCGTCCGGACTGGTGTATCTCCCGGCAGCGTGCATGGGGGGTTCCCATAGCCGCTTTTTATTGCAGCGATTGTGGAACATTGTTGTTGAATCAGGAGATGATCGACAAGGTGTTTCAATTGTTCGAAGAGCACGGCGCTGATGCCTGGTTTGAAAGAGATACCAGTGATATACTTCCCGAAGGCGCAGCCTGTGAAAGCTGTGGAGGGCAAACATTTGTTAAGGAAACCGATATTCTGGATGTATGGTTCGACTCCGGTGTGAGCCATGCTGCCGTACTCGAAGATCGGGACTACCTGAGATGGCCCGCGGAACTCTACCTGGAGGGGAGTGATCAGCACCGGGGCTGGTTTCATAGCTCACTCTTGACTGCGGTGGGCACCCGGGGAAGCGCGCCCTATAAATCTGTTTTAACCCATGGATTCGTGGTGGATGCCGATGGCCGCAAAATGTCCAAATCGATTGGAAATGTCATTGCACCCAAGAAAGTAATCGATAAATATGGTGCGGAAATATTGCGTCTCTGGGTGGCGGCATCTGATTACAGGGACGATATTCGTATTTCTGAAAATATATTGAGGCAGCTCAGTGATGCCTACCGTCGCATTCGAAACACAAGTCGTTTCATGCTCGGAAACCTGTACGACTTTGATCCTGAAAAGGACAGCGTCTCTTACGACGAAATGCCGGAAGTCGATCAATATGCACTGCATCGTCTCTACGGAATCATCGAAAAAACGCGCAGGGCTTACGACACCTATGAATTTCATGTGATCTACCATGCGCTTTACAATTTTTGTACCCTGGATCTGTCGGCGTTTTATCTGGATATCCTGAAAGACCGCCTTTATATATCTCCACCGACCTCCGTGGCAAGGCGAAGCGCCCAGACCGTCATGTACGCCATCCTGGATGCCATGGCACGACTGATGAGTCCGATTCTGCCCTTCACGGCTGAGGAAATCTGGAGATATATGCCCGGTCGGAATGGACAGGAAAAGAGCATCCATCTGCAGAGCCTCCCTGAAGCCGAGACCGCATGGAAAAATGATGCATTGGCCCAAAACTGGAAACTGTTACTCGATATCCGCGGCGAAGTCACCAAAGCGCTCGAGGAAGCCAGAACTCGGAAGCTGATCGGCCATCCTCTCGATGCCGCCGTGACCCTGTCCGTTGATTCGGAATCGTATAAGATATTGAAGCCATACGCAGAGGATCTGCGTTTTATCCTCATTGTGTCCCAGGCGGATCTGACCCAGGAATCCTTGGGAGAGCATGCTTTTCAGAGCGACGAGATAGAGGGCCTCAGCATAGAAGTGGTGCCTTCGCAGGGTGAGAAGTGTGAGCGGTGCTGGACGCACAGCCCTTCGGTTGGGTCGCATGAGGGTTTTCTCACCATCTGTGATCGTTGCGTGGGCATCATGGGGCAGTTAGATATAAGTTGAGTATTTCAAGTCGCATAATTGTAAATTTTGTGCATGTTGTGGTAATCCGATAAAAACAATCACGAAAACACGAAATTTGAAAAACACGAAAAAGTTCATGTTCTTTTTCGTGATTTCGTGATTTCGTACTTTCGTGATTTCGTGATAAAATCTCTTTCTCCCGGCATAAAGGCTGAGTGTTGTACGCCAAACGGTTTGTCCGGATTTGGTTTGAAACAAGGGAAAAATTAAAATGAACGCAGAGTTCGGGGGTTCCCTGTCGTCAATCTTGAAAAATCGGTATGTCAAGCTGTTGCTGATAGCCGGGACTGTCTGCACCGTGGATCAGCTTGTGAAGGCCCTGATTGTATCGACAGTTCCTGTATACCAGACGATTTCCGTTATCCCTGGGTTTTTCAACCTGACACACATCTATAACCCGGGCGGCGCCTTTGGTTTCCTGTCCGGCAGTCCTTCAGAGCTGCGACATTTTTTCTTTGTGATAGCGTCGGTTGTGGCCATGGGCCTGATCCTCTTTCTCTACGCCAAGACACCGCCCGGTCATGGGTTGCTGGAATTCGGTCTGTCTTTGATCCTGGGAGGGGCTGTCGGCAATATCATAGACAGAATTCGCATTGGGAAAGTGATCGACTTTCTCGATATTTATGTCAAAGGGATTCACTGGCCGGCATTTAATGTCGCCGACAGCGCCATCACCATAGGTATCGGCCTGTTTATATACCATCTGCTTTTCAAAGAAGTAAATTGACGGTTATCAAACACAACGAGGTTCAGCGACACATTAAGCGCTTAACGCAGGATAAGGGTTCGGTTCCCTGTCCGGTTTACTTGCTTTATGGTGAGGAAGTGTTGATCAAGGCGGCGCTTCAAACGGTGTTGAACGTTCTCATACCCGAGTCATCCAGGCAATACAGCTATGAAGCCTGGGATGGAACCCATGAGAACGTCCTTGCCGCTGTCCAGAGTTTGAATACCTATGCGTTGCTGGAAAGTGGCAAGGTAGTGTCATTGCTGGACAGCCCCCTTTTTTCTGCAACTCAGAAAGGAACAGCCTCATCGGACAACGCCCGGAAAGGACGATCAGTGCCCGGCGATGCCGCTCAAATACTGATAGCGGCCCTGGAAGACAAATTTCCAGACAACCATTATTTAATCATGACGGCTGCAGCTGTCGATAAGCGTCGACGGCTCTACAAGCTCACGGAAAAGGCTGGTCTGGTGGTTGACTGTTCTGTGCCGCAAGGTGATCGACAGGCGGACAGGGTCGCACAGGATGCCGTTCTCAGGGAAAGCATGCAGGGTCTTCTTTTAAAACACGATAAAGTGTTGGAACCTTCAGCTTTTGAGGCACTCTGCGACATGACCGGGTTTGACATCCGGACATTTCAGAATAATCTCAACAAGCTTATCGATTATGTAGGAGATAGAAAAAAAATCACCCTAGAGGATATTTCGGTTGCTCTGGAGCGAACCAAGCAGGACCCTATTTATGCATTTACGAATGCCTTGTCGGAAAAAGATGTTGGGAACGCGTTATTTTACATGGATTCACTGCTTTCAAACGGATATCATGAGTTGCAGCTCTTGGCGGCAGCGGTCAATCAGGTCAGGCGGTTGCTTGTCATCAGGCACTTTGCAACCGCATCTGCCGGGGGTGCCTGGCAGGCCGGTATGTCCTACAATACCTTCCGGGACCAGGTCATGCCCCTGATTCAAACCCACGACACGGCTTTGAAAGAACAGCTGGCGGACTGGGACCGGTCTCTTTCGGGTGACGAGGAGATGGCCGGTGAGCCAAAAAAACGGTTGACAGGGACCGACCTTCTTATTGCGCCGAACCCGAACAATGCCTATCCCGTGTATAAACTGATGCAGAAGGCCATGACGTTCCATGCAGCAGAGCTTCTTGACGCACTGAAGGTACTGGGCCGAGCGGATGGACATCTCAAATCTTCCGGGCAACCGCCCAGGTCAATTCTTGCGGATGCGATATTGAGTATATGTAGTGGGTTAGATCAATAGAATTCAAGAAGGAGATGAGGGTTTGAGGGGCAAGCAATTGTCATTTGCTGCGCGTAAATAGAGACCGTTTTAGGTTTTATGTATTAGGTTTTAAGTTAGTACCGAGCTAAGAGCCATCAGCTATGAGCAGCAATGAATTACGCGCGCAGCGCTAATGTCGTCCGCAGGACAAATGACTATCAATGACGCCCGCAGGGCATAATTACACGCGTAGCGCAAATATCACACAAAGTGTAAATAACGCCCGTCAGGGCAAATGTCGTCC
>QMMS01000190.1 GCA_003647375.1 Deltaproteobacteria bacterium | reverse complement strand
GCGAGGATTGCAACTGATACCCCTTGGCAGAGGACTGAATGCCATACCCCAGCGACTGGAGTTTCTGAATGTGCTTCCAGACGGCAACCCGCGAAATACCCAGATGTGTGCTTATATCTTCGCCGGAGACGACATCTTCATTGTCTCTCAATATTGTAAGAATCCGAGCTTTCATATGGAAATACCCCTTTCTCGTTACCCAAACTAAAATATGAGGTTAACGAAAGTTATAAAGCGTGTCAACAATTGTAAAAGCGTGTACCACTGTAAAAGCGTGTACCACGCTTTTACTCAACACGACTTTCTCATGATTGACGAAGATGAGCGCTATGACTTTGCCCATTTCGAATTCGTCATGCGGGGTCTCCAGGACGCCATACAATTCAATTTGACAAAAATGATATATTGTCATAATTATAATACATAATTTAAGGCATTTTCAATTGAAGAGAATTAGGAGGTTAACGGTGGATAAATACGATATGGTCATCAAAGGTGGGAACCTGGTTATTCCTTATTTAGGTGTTAAAAAATCCGATATCGGGATTATAGATGAAAAGATCGCCACAATTGGTCAAGATATTCCGGCGGCAAATGCCCAGACGGTTATCGATGCTTCAAACAGATATGTGTTTCCGGGAGCCATCGATTCTCACTTTCATATCGGGATATACCGACCGCTAACAGAGGATGCCCAGAGCGAATCGACATCAGCGGCATCTGGCGGCGTTACAACGATTCTGAGCTATTTCAGAACCGGTCACGATTACCTGAACAAGGTCGGTCCTTACCGCGAGATATTACCCGAATTGCTGGAGCTTTCTGACAAATCATTCATCGTGGATTACGGTTACCATCTGGCCTGCATGACCGAAGATCATATCAACGAAATCGAATGGCTTGTCAAAGAAGGCGGGGTGTCCACTCTGAAATACTACATGTTTTATAAATTGCTGACCCTCGCAGGAGCCACTCCGGAAGCCAACAATTATCTGATGATCGATAATTCGGTAGACTTTGGCTATCTCTACCGTTTCATGAAGGAAGTCGGGCGGGTCAACAAACTGTACAAAGAATACGGCAATATCAGTCTGAGTGTACACTGTGAGAATCCGGAAATTATCCGCGCTACCCAGGCAGAAGTACAGGCCAATCCAAGCGATGTACCCATGAAGGATTATAGCAACGCCCGTCCGCCATGGCAGGAAGAACTTGCCATCAACGAAACCGCCATCATGGCCAGATATACGAACTGCCCGGTGAATCTTCTGCATCTCAGCAGCCAGAAGGCGGTGGAGGCCGGTGTCGATGTCAGTCAACGTTACCCGGAAATTGATTTCTTGCTGGAAGGAACCCTGCATCATTTGGGGCTTTCCAATGACATGCAGCTCGAACAAAAGGCCAAAGTAAACCCGCCGTTGAGGGGCGATTCGGACGTTGACTTTCTATGGGATGCCGTTCTGAAGGATACCATTAAAACCGTGGTCAGCGATCACGCCTGCGCCACCCTTGAAAAGAAAAAAGGTGATCTGTGGACGTCTCTTCCCGGATTCGGCGGCACATCGCTGATGTTTCCGGTGCTGGTAACGGACGGTTATCACAAGCGTGGTTTGCCCCTGCACCGCATCGCAGAACTCAGCTCTGCCAACCCGGCCCGCTATCACAACGTATACCCCAAAAAAGGGGCCATCATGGTGGGCAGCGATGCGGATTTCGCCATCGTCGACATCGATAAGGAAAAGGAAATCACCTTGGAAAACCTTTATACTGCCCAGGAATTCAGTCCCGAGCTGGGCATGAAATATAAAGGCTGGACAGATTATACCATTTTGCGTGGTAAAGTGGTTTTCGAAAAAGGCCAAGTCACCGCCAAACCCGGTAATGGTCAGTACATTAAACGACCGGTTAAGCTTCATTACTAAATATATTTTTGGGGTGAAAAGTTGAAAACGATGCTAAAAAATATGGCCATTCCGCTATATTATCAGCTGGAGACAATTTTACGAAAAAAAATCATGTCTGGAGATTTTTCACCGGAAATCCCCATGCCCAGTGAAGATGCGTTGGCCCGAGGATATAAAGTCAGTCGAATCACAGTGCGCCAGGCACTTTCATCGCTGGAAAAGGATGGGCTTTTGATTCGTCAGCCGGGTAGGGGAACATTCATATCTGAAAAAGCGGATTCACTCGAACTCCCGCGCTTTACCGGTTCCATCGAAGACCTGGTGTTGATGGGCAAACGCACGGAAATAAGGGTCATTGATAGCACATGGGTCAACCCTCCAGGCCATATCCGCGATCATTTGAGTGTAAAGGATGAGCAAGTGTTGCGCATTGAAAAAGTTCGCAACATAGAGGGTAAACCCTTTTCGCATGTGTTCAATTACCTGCCACCGCACATCGGGAAAAAGCTTTCCATGGATCTCGTGAAATCTAAACCCATGCTGATGATTCTTGAAGACGATTTAGGCGTGAGGGCCATCGAGGCAGACCAGACTGTTGAAGCCACAATTGCCGACCCCGAAGTTGCCTCCCTTTTAGAAATCCGCGTGGGGGATCCATTGCTCAAGACGGAACGCACGGTTTACGACGATAAGCACAACCCGGTTGAATATGTTACGGTTATGTATCGTGCCGACAAGTATGCCTATACCATGAAGCTGAAACGAAAAAAAACCGACAAATCCAGGGGTTGGGGAGCTGTCTAAGGTTTTGAAGCCGCTTCTAGCGGGTCAGTCTCCAAGGGTCACGATCTTATTTTCTGCCAGTTGGCTGATTTCAGCCTCATCATATCCCAAGATTTCGAGCAATTCTCTGGTGTCTGCACCAATGGCTGCCGGGGGATCGTTGCGCTTTTTCAAGTCATAAGATCCGAATTGAAGCGGAATCCGCGGCATTTTTGTTTTCTCGCCGCTGGGAAATACGGTATCCATTAATCCATACTTCCCCTGGTTCAGCTGGGGATCGTCGAAGAGATCTTCCGGACAGGCGATCGGGGCAAAACAGATGCCTGCTTGATCGCAGATCTTGATGGCTTCTTCTTTGGTGAACTGCTGAATCATTTTTTCCACTTCCGGCAGAAACCAATTCCTTTCCTGGATCCGTTTGTTGTTGGTCTCCAGTCTTTGATCCTTAAGCCAATCACGGCGATCAAATGCTTCGCAAAATTTCTGCCAGTGTCTTTCGCTGATGATGCCGATAAAAACCTGTTCCCCATCTTTAGTATCAAAAAGTTTATAAACCGACCAGGCACTGACTCTGGCAGGCATGGGGGGAACAGGCCCTTCGGTCAGAGCAGCATAGGCCATGTGCTGGCCCATGATAAAAGCTGTGGTTTCAAACAGGGCCCCTTTGATGTAGGTCCCTTTGCCGGTCTGTTCGCGCTCATAAAGTGCGGTAATTGCGCCTATAGCACCAAACATACCACCGGTGATGTCGATGATCGAAGTGCCGGCGCGCAGCGGCTGCCCCGGGGGTCCCGTCATGTAAGCCAGGCCCCCCATCATCTGAACAACCTCGTCCATGGCGACACGATATTCGTAGGGGCCGGGCAAAAAACCTTTCAAAGACACATAGATCAGGCGGGGGTTGATTTTTTTCAACGCGTCATATCCATACCCCATGCGTTCGATGGTTCCCGGCCCAAAGTTTTCCAGCACGATGTCGGTGGTCTCGACTAACTTGAAAATGATCTCCTTACCTTCGGGTACTTTGAGATCAACGGCAAGGGATTTTTTGTTGCGGTTGAAGAAGGGAAAGTATCCGATTCCGAATCCTTTCAGACGCCGGGTCGTATCACCGGATGTCGGCTCGATATGGATAACATCTGCGCCCAAGTCAGCCAAAATGAGCCCTGCCGCTGGCCCCATCACTGCATGTGTAAATGCCAACACCTTGATGCCCGCCAGCGGAAGATTCTTTTCTGCACTATTCATGATGTAAACCCCCTTTTGCAAATCAACATGGAACCGAACTGAGTGTGCCTAAACATATCTAAAGAAATGTAGTCTCTACAGGTGATAATCACCGTATCTTTTGAGGTAGTTGACCAATCCACCCTCTATAAGAATTTCGATCATGGTTTGTGGCATCGGGCTGGCAAGATACTGTACGTTCCGGGTCAGGTTCTTCACGGTGCCGGATTTTAAATCAATTTCCAGTTCATCGTCCGGCGCAATATCATGCTCCCTGATTTCCAGTGCCGGTAGCCCGATATTAACCGCGTTACGGAAAAAAATGCGCGCAAAATACCTGGCCACCACGGCTGAAACACCGGCAACTTTGAGGGCCAGGGGTGCCTGCTCGCGGGATGAACCGCAACCGAAATTGTCTCCGGCAACCAGGATATCGCCTGCCCGCACTTTGGTTTTAAAAGCCGGGTCCAGGTCCTCCAGCACATGGTCGGCAAATGTCTGCAGTTCCATGGTTTTTGTATATTTCCCCGGAATGATGGCATCTGTATCGATATTGTCGCCGTAAACGTGGGCCTTTCCTTTTAGGGTGGTATCGTTCATGGAATCCTTGGTTACGATTGGAAATATTTAAGGGGATTGGCAATTCTGCCTTCCCGGGCAGATGCGGCCACGGTCGCCGGGGATGCCAGATAGATGCGTGCATTCGGGTTGCCCATGCGACCTTTGAAATTACGGTTGCCGGCGGAAATGACCACCTCATTGTTGCCGGGTACGCCGCTGTGAGTCCCCACACACGGGCCGCATCCCGGCGGGATAAATGTGGCGCCTGCGCTGGTGAGAATTTCAACCGTGCCATCGTTGACACCATCCAGAAAAACCTGTCTGGATGCCGGGCCAATGACCAACCTTGTATCCGGGTGCACCCTGGTGCCCTTCAATATGCGGGCGGCCACGTGAAGATCCTCCAATCTGCCGTTGACGCATGTGCCGATAAACGCGTAGTCAACCTTCCTGCCCTCCAACTCCATCACCGGCACCACATTGTCGGGGGAATGCGGTTTACTGACCATTGGCTGCATTGCTGATGCATCCAAGGTTATTTCCCTCTGGTAGACAGCATCCGGATCCGGCAGAACAGGGGTGAACGCATAAGGCAGGTCGAGATTGTCGGGGTGCACAAATCCTGTCTTGGCGCCTGCCTCGATCATCATATTCGCCATGGTGGTCCGACCGGCAAGCGACAAGTGGGAGATGGCTGAACCACACAACTCCATAGATTGGTAGGTAGCGCCGGCAATCCCTGTTTCCCGCAACACATTGAGCATCAGGTCTTTGCTCTGAATACCAACGGGAATGGGTCCTTGAATTTCTATTTTTATGGTCTGGGGAACTTTAAGCCAGATTTTGCCGGTGAGGAACACAGCAGCCAGATCGGTGGAGCCGACACCTGTTCCCAGGGCGCCCACCGCACCGTAGCAGGTAGAATGCGAATCCGCTCCGGTGATGATCTGGCCGGGACGGACGATATTTTTTTCAATCATTAACTGATGACAAATACCGATACCGGCTTCAAAGAAAATGCATTTTTGTTCACGGGCGAACTCACGCATCATGAGGTGCAGATTAGCGATGCGTTCATTGGGCGCCGGTGCGGCGTGGTCGATGATCAAAATACAGCGTTTCGGATCCCATACACGTTTGCCGCCCATGGATTTGAAGGCTTGGATCGCCAGGGGGGCGGTGGTATCGGACGCCATGGCCGCATCTACTTCGGCAACAACGAGATCGTTCTGATACACTTTTTTGCCCGAATGGCATGAGATTATTTTTTCAACTATGGTTTGACCCATGATATAAAGTGACCACCTATTCTGGGGATGCCGGAAGCGTTGAAAGAAACCTGTTCATAAAAGGGTCTCAAGTTTATAGGATCGGTTGCTAATTCGCACACACCTGAATGTCTTTGCGATCGATGACCCTATGTATTTTTCCTGAGAATGACTTGCTGAAAAATGCTTCTAAAGACCGGCTGATCGCGGCGATTTTCTCTATATCGATACCGGTTTCAATTCCCATTTGCCCGACCATGAAGGCCAGATCTTCGGTCGAAATATTGCCCGAGGCACCCTTAATAAAAGGGCATCCGCCCGTGCCGCCGAAGGCTGTATCAAAATGGGTAACACCGATTTGAATGGCGGCCAGTGCATTTGCAAGGCCTTTACCTTCGGTGTCGTGCAGGTGCAGACATACAGGCCTACCTTCGGCGAGTTCGATGACCCTGCCCGAGATATCCTGAATGGCAGAGGGGTTGGCCATACCGGTGGAGTCCGCCAGGGCGACCTCTTCCACACCAAGATCCAGCTGTTCTTTGATCATGTCGAACACGACATCCGGATCGATTCGGCCTTCGAACCGGCAGCCGAAAACACACTGTAAACCACCGCGAATCGTCAGGCCAAGCGCTTGGCCGGTTTGTATCATTTCCGCAATGCGTTTTCTGGCTTCGGGCAGCGACGCATTGGCATTTTTGCGGCTGTGGGTGTCACTGGCGGAAATGGAGGCGGCTACATGCTTGAGGCCCGCGTTGGCTGCACGTTCAAGGCCTTTGGTGTTCAATACCAGTGCGCTGTAGAGAACATCACTACGTTTGTCCAGGCCTTTGCAAATGTCCTCCGCATCAGCCATCTGTGGAACCAGCTTGGGGTGCACAAACGAGGTCACTTGGATTCGTTTTAACCCGGCATCGGCAACAGCGCGGATCAGTTCAAGTTTTTTGTCGGTCGGCAGAAAGAGCGTTTCACTTTGCAAACCGTCACGTAAACCCTGCTCTTCAATGATAATATTTTGGGGATAGGATTTCATATTTGCTTGCTTTTCGTATTGGAGTGTGCAATGCATGGGCCAATATTAAATGTATTGATGTTATAACTATTAGACTGATTTATGTCAACCCATTTTATGATCCAACAACCGGTTTCGGGCTGGTTTTGACTGTAGAATCAATGGTGGTCAAGAATAACTATTTGAAATTATAATTAAATCAATCATCAATATTCTCAATGCTTATAAAAGGAGGAATTAAAAAATGCCGAATGCTGTAACCATCGTGCGGGCTGGCCGGGTGGTCCCCGCTCACGACCAACCCGCGATTCTGGATGGCGCTGTTGCCGTGGCGGGTGAAAAAATCGAGGCAGTTGGAAGCTTTAAAGAGTTGGTCACCCAATATCCAGACGCCGACATCATCGGTGGGGATGATTTTCTGCTCATACCGGGTTTGATCAATGGTCATGGGCATGGCCGAGGACTGTCGGATTTTCAAAGGGGGGCTTTGGATAACACCCTGGAGTCCTGGCTTTTCGATACCCGTAAATATGTGCCGGTGGCAACCTATGATGATCTATCGCTTTCCGCGATAAGACTTTTAAAATGTGGCGTGACGACCACCATGCACAATCATCTGCTGAAAAATCCGGCAGATTTCGAGCAGGAATTCGATGAAGGGCTGCGAGCCTACCGAGACGCAGGTATCCGCGTGCAATTCAATCCTGGCGTCCGCAACGACAATCCCTTTATTTACGGAGACAACACCGCCTTTTTAACGGAGCTGCCCGATGAGCTGCGCAAGGTGTTGACCACTCCGCCGCCGGTAGGATCGTTGTCTGCCGACAATTTTGTCGATGTGGTAAACCACCTTCATGCGCAGCACAACACGGATATGACCCGTATCGGGTTTGGGCCCCTGGCCCCGCAATGGTGCACGGACGAACTGCTTCTGGATGTTCGCAGCGCTGCAAAAAAGCTGAATGTGCCGATTCATGTTCATGCCGTTCAATCGATCTTCCAAAAAATATACGGGCTCGAATTTCTAAAGAAAACCCTTGTTCAGCACATGTACGATATCGGATTTCTCGGTAAGGGCGTGGTCATCGGGCATTGTGTCTGGCCCACCGAGGATGACATCAAGCTACTCGCGAAAAGCGGTGCGGCGGTGACCCATCACCCCTCGTGCAACCTGCGTGTGAGAAACGGGGTTTCACCGGCGTTTCACATGCTGAAGGCCGGTGTACTGGTCGGTTTGGGAATCGACGGCAAGTCCATCAATGACGACGATGACATGATACAGGAGATGAAGGTCTGCTACCTTCTTAACCGATTGCCGTCTCTTGAGCTAGACTCGCCGCATATGACTGCCCGCCAGGTTTTTCAAATGACGACCACAAACAACGCCAAACTGCTCGGGTTCGAAAACCAGATTGGCAGGCTTGAACCCGGCCTTTTCGCCGACATGGCCCTGATCGACTACAAATCAATGGCATTTCCGTTTGTGGATCCGTCCCACGACCCCATCGACACGTTGATGTACCGCGGGGCAGGGCGGTATGTGGACACAGTTATGGTGAACGGAAAGGTTGTGGTCAAAGCGGGAAAGGTTTTGATCATCGATGAAGGTGCCGTGGGCGAGCGTTTGGCCGAAGCGGCTTCGCGGCCGAGATCGGACCAGGAAAAGGCCCTGGCGAAGGCGATGGACACCCTCAAAGAACAGGTGAAAAAGTATTATGATGGTTGGACCCAAAAGGTGGATCCAAAACCCTTCATGATGACGAACTCCCGCGTTGACGGCTTATAAACCCCTTAGCTGCAACGTTGGGAGAACTCATCGTCTTAGAAACAGAGCAAAAAGAGCATTGCTTTAGGATTACCGGATTCTAGGTTACAACCTGGAATCCGGTAATGTTTAGACAATTACTTCTTCTGTTTCACATATCACGTAGAATTTGAAATCGGTTTTGCCTTTGGGACTCTGTTCCTCGGAAACGGGATTCTCCTGCCGCCACTTCATGGCATTTTCATAGGACTGCATATCATCGTAGTGCAGTTCGGCAATCCGGTAAAAAGTGGTTTCACCCTGCACAATACGGCGCACCGTGTTAAACACGATTTTACGTAACCCCGGAATCTTTTTTAGATCCGGG
>QMMS01000189.1 GCA_003647375.1 Deltaproteobacteria bacterium | reverse complement strand
TTATTCTTTGATTGAATCGATTTCGTCGAGGTCTCCCTGAATCTCTTCCGCCATCGTCTTCCCTGTTTGATCTTGTCGGTACTTTTCAATCGCTTCTCTCTTTACCTCGTACAATGCCTGGGCTTCGGCCGGGTTTGCCACCACCTTGGGTGTCAGGAATATAAAAAGATTGGTTTTGTCCACGGCATTGCTATCTGTTTTAAACAACCACCCAATGACGGGAATGTCCCCCAGGCAAGGCACCTTGTAGCTCGTTCTTGTCATACTGTCATCAATGAGACCGCCGATGACCACCGTACTTTTATCCTTGACAATAACCGTGGTCTCAATGGACCGTTTCAGTGTTGCCGGCCGGTCTGCCGATACGGTGGCCAAATCGTCCAACTGCGTCACTTCCTGGCTGATGACGAGACGGACAAACCTGTCCAGGCTGATATGGGGTGTGATTTTCAGGGTAACCCCAACATCTTTGTATTCGTAAGAGCTATAGGTTTCGGTGCCGGTTTCAGCGGCGGATCGTGTCTGAAAAGCCACGTTTCTACCCACATAGATTGTCGCTTCTTCGTTATCCATGGTAAGAATTTGCGGTGTCGAAAGGAAATTGATGTCCTCGTCTTTTTTGTAGGCCTGGACAATGGCACCGAGGCTCGGAAAGGTAACCCCGCCCACAGTGATGCCGTCTCCAAATACCCCCATGGAATACCCCGGGGGATATTGTGCGATTCCTGTAAGACCTCCGGAAAGACCGCGCAGGTTGGAAAACCCGGGATCGTTTCCGCTGAAACCACCCGTGGCCCCGTATTCGTCTCCGTTGAAATTAAACTGGTCACCAATGATCCATTCGGTCCCCAGGAGAAAATCCTTTTCTACATCGACCTCCATGATAAGACATTCGATATAGACCATGGAACGCGGGATATCGAGGTCACGAATCACCGCTTCCAATATCAGGTAATCTTCTTTCTCAGCCGTGATGATCAGGCTGTTGGTGGCCTTGTCTGCCGTGATACGAACCTTTGATGATACAATGGGCGCTGCTTTGCTTGTCTTGCTATTCGATTTTTTGGAGGGTATGGCTTCCAGTACAATTGCGAGATCTTCTGCGATGGCATTTTCAAGATAATAAACATGGATGCTTTCTTTACCTTTGGGGGTTTCCTTATCAAGAACTGCGATAAGTTCCTTGATTTTGATGGTATCCCCTTCACTGGCCAGGATGATGAGCGTGTTCGTACGATCATCGGCAACAAACTTGATAATCCTGGTCTGGCCGGCACTTTTTTTTGCTTTCGACACCGTACCACCGAAGACGGAATTAAGTGCCTTTGCCATATCCTGGACATCCGCGTAAATTAGGGTTATAATACTTAATTCCCGTCCGGTCTTCAAAATATCGATGGCTTCCAGAATCTTGGTCAGGCGCTGGATATTCGAATAGACATCCGTCACGATCAGGGTATTGGTAGGCGAATAATCGAGAATAATACTGCTTTTAGATACCAGAGGGGCAAACAGTTTTTTAATTTCAGATGCGGCAGCATATTTCAGGGGAATAAGCTGGGTCACGACCTTGTCTGCGGGTGCACCGGACTCCTCCCTGAGCCGTGTTTCGATATTTTTCGACCGGGCGTCCGGAGATGGAACAATCTTGATGATCTTGCCTGCCTGTATCGTTGTAAATCCATGAACTTCGAGAACCGACTCAAACACCTTGTACGCCTCTGTAACAGATATCTTGGAAGGCGAAATAATGGTGGCTTTACCCTTCACGCGCTGGTCAATAACAAAATTTTTTCCGGTGAGTTCACTGATGAATTTGATTAGAACATTGAGATCGACATTGTTGAAATCGATCGATACCAATTTACCCGTCTGGCCAGCCTTTTTTTCAGCACCAACTGCAGGCTGCAACAGTAAAAACACCATTGAAAAAGCCACCACAATCTTAACTATATTTTGATGTGATTTCATAATGTTACCATTCAACCCTTTATTTTAATAACATTAAGCACTGATACTTCACTTCATGTCATGTCACTCGGAACCTGAAATCCTTGTATACTATAATGCGAGGATGCCTGGAGGCTGGGATGCTGCTATCCGCTCTAAGCCGTTAGCCACCCTCGAACCCTCGAATCCTTGAACCCTGGAACCCTTCAATAATTATTTGACCGAGTAATCTATCGTCTGCAACCGGCCCCTTCTCCGAAGTTGAACCTGTACGTTTTCCGCTGACTGCAAATTTTCATAAAGACTCAGGGCATCGTCCACGGATTCGATATCCTTGCCATCCACCCCGACGATGACATCTCCGTTCCGGAAGCCCATTTCACTGAATATGGAATTGGATCGAATACCGGAAAGCGTCAGTCCGTCTGACTGACCATCCTTATAATGCGGCCTTATGCGCACTTGTTTCATCAGGTTGCCCAGGTCATTAACCGCCTCGTCGATCCGCTCCCGCTTCAATGAAATGCTTTTGGATCCAAGCGTCTTGGATCCTTCCGGTTTCTTATCTCTTTTCAGTCTGGCTACGTTACGTCTAGCAGCAGTTCCTCGGATCTCCTCCATCTGGAGTACTTCAAATGCGCCATCCACTTCCAGAATAACTTTCTCCCTGTGAATCTCTTTGACGATGGCATTCAGTATGGCATCCTCCACGTGATAAAGCTGTTGCACACGTTGTTTGGTATCCTCTATAACTGCATAGGCATTTTGATCATTCCCGGTTACCGTGCCCCAGAGTTTCAGCTGCAGCTTGGTCTCTTGCAGAGCTTCGATATCGACCTTGGCCGGCTCCGTCCCCTCCTGCTTTCCCGCAAGTCTGAACAGGTTACGCTCTTCAATGGCTTTGTACTCGGACAGGGGGTTAACGGATTCCCTGGTGGGCGCTGTTTTCTTTTCACTGTCTTCAATGGAAGGACCGATGACCTCGAACCTTGCGCCCACCACCTGATAAAATGAGCTGACGCCGAGGTACGCTGCCCCGGTTAAAAGAAGAACATTGATAAGTATCAAATAGGTTCTCATAAATACCTTAACGGTTAACGATTCATTACCTGAATGAAAATGAATATTTCGGTTTTTCGATGGTTCCGTATATACGGATGGGCATCCCTTTATCACCCATCTGCTGCTTGATAAATTTTCCAGGTAAAATATCCTTAACGCTCGCCAGCAATACTTCCTGCGGGAAAAACGAACCCCTCAGATTAATGCGGCTCTTGCCCATGGGCTTCCGAATCATAATAGTACCTGTCAGACTTCCCTCTACCTGTCCGCCCTTTGCTTCCAGGCGTTTTAATGAAAAGACCTGTTTATTAATATTAAACTCAGCCTCAACAAGATCGAGCACCACCTCCTTAACGTTGATGATGGGATTCGACAACTCCATGCGCACATCTGCAAGATCCAGTTTCCCCTTTATACTCCTTTTTGGCCCGTTATTGTCCATGAGGTCCACATCCCCATTCAGAAACCCGGACAGTTTTCTCCCCAGCTTCTCCTGGAGATACAAGATATCGGACAGCTGAATATCGGCTAGTTTGAGAAATACATCTGTCTGAGTACTTTTGTCGGACGTGTTTACATCGATGTGCCCCTTCAGGACTCCCTGATAGGCCTTGCCACGAAAATTAACAGTTTTCCGGGATGACAATAACGATGCAATCCGGGGCGTTACATTCAGTGTGTCGATTTGGGCCAACATGCGGTCGTTTTGCGAGACAATCACCGGCTCAAACTTGAGCCCCAAAGGCAGAACCGGCTGCAGTCGATCGATCTGAATCTGGTAGTCCGGTAACATTTTTAAAAGATAAGCGGACACCACGCCCTTGAATGTTTCCGATGGAAACAGAAAATAGAGAAAACACCCAATTGCAACCAGTGTATAGGCAATATAAAATAACGATTTCTTAATTTTTTTCATACTAAATCCAAAATACTAAACACCAAACACTTGATGAATTCGACTTTTTACGAAACCGTCAAACTTCAAATGTTTCTACCTGCAGAATCACGTTCAGCAGCCCTCCCTTTTCTTCCTTCTTGTTGAGGGACAATCGCCGGACATGAATCATGTTTTGTGATGTTTCGATTCGATACAGAAACCGGGTAATCTGTTCCATGGAAATACCATTCAATTTCATCTCGACAAGAGACAAACGAAAGGATGTATCCTTCTGTTTCTTTGACGATGGTTTCATATAGGTAATGCGTTCCTTAATGCCTACCTGCCCGGCAAGTTTGTCGAGAAAAGAGAATAACGTAAACCCCCTTTGTCGCCGGTTAAACCGTGTCTTTGAATTATCTACGCGATTCTGTAACTCCGAATATTTTACCCGAAGTTGCTTGATTTCATTATAACTTATGGTATGCGACGCCAACCTTCGCTCAAGTCTTTCCCTGGCATCAAAAAATGGAAAAACAGCAACTTGAACGAGAATGAAGATAGCGACAAAACCGATACCGATGCTGATGGCCATCTTCTCGCGATTGCTCAGCTTGGCTAAAAATGGGCGAAGCATTTTTATCATAAGGCAACCTTTAACTTAAACCGCACACGCTTGCCGGATTGATCCATGTTTGCAGAACTGATGGATACGCTCTTAAATATATCGGCCCTTTCCAGCCCGCTCTTCATGTCGTCAACGGCATTGAATGTATCGGTATTGCCTGAAACAATGACAGTATCCGAGCCCACAACGATACTCACCAGTTCCACATCCTGTTTTTCCGGTATAAGGCGGCTGATATCATTCAAAATGTCGATCGTCTTTACCGATGCTGCAAATTCACCTGGTTGCGAGATACGCTTTCCGGCCTCTTCCAGTTTCACCCGCATCTGGTGAACGGGGTCCACAATTTGGGTCACCTCCGGAAAAGTCGTCTGAAATATTTCCAGGATTTCAGCATTCTTGGTTTCAACACGCTGTTTCAGCGTATAGGTGTTCACGATACTGTAACCCAGAAACAGCAGAGCGACAGCTCCACCCAGGAAACACGTTCTCAATATATCTTTTTTGTTTTCAAGCCAGGCCTTTTCCATTCCCATCCGGCCCCGTCTGAAATTGAAGGCATCGAACCCTGACAACTCATTCAACGCCAGGGATAAAGCGCCATCCATCAGATGCGGTTCCCAGGTTTCCTCTTTTGAAGACAGCACAATTTTTCTGGAACTCTCCATGAGATCAGCACGAGCGACAGGCACACCGAAAAAGGCTTCAAGGTCGGTGTCAACATCTGCCACTGCTAAATAAGAGCCGGTGATTCGAATCTCATGGATGTCACAAGTCAACCCGGACTTCTGCTCAAATGCCAGCAGGGTTCGGTTTATCTGGGAACACATCGAACGAAGCTTTGATTTTTCTGAAGCCACAATCGAAAAGGTGCGGACAAGGCAGACATCACCTGATAGGAACAGGACCATTGTTGTGTAGCTGTCTCCAATATCCAGGAACATCCGGCAATGCTTTTCTCCAGACAACCGGGACAGGTAATGCCCCATGGCATATCCGCCAATCGTCAGTATGTCCGGTTCAATTTTGAACGGGTTCAGAAGATCAATTAGGACGGCAATGCGTTGTTTTTCTATTGCCGCGGCAAAAAGCTGCGGCGTGTCCGTTTCCAAAGATATTTCAAGCATGTTGAAATCAAAAACAATATCTTCCGCCTGGTAAGGAAGATCCGTTTCCAGTTCAAACGGGAGTATCTGCCGCACTTTCTTGACTTCTTTAAAGGGGGCCTTCATGTTCCGGTAGGTCACATCAACGGCAGGCAATGCCACGACACAGACCGCATCGGTGGTATCGATCCGGCCGCTGATACTCTCGAGAGACCTTTTCAGCTCCTCTTCAAATGAAGTTTCCTTCACCGAAATGGGAACACGGGCATGGCTCTCTATCCAGCTGCCTTTCATACTGCTCTTTACAATAACAGCGGAAACTGCATCGCGACGAATATCAAGACCCAGGATTTTCCTGCTCATAAGTTTAAAACTCGTACCCGATAAAATTACAGAACAAATAAAACAAAATAATATACCCTATCGTTGCATAAACATGGCTTCTGAAGCCCTCCAGCTTTGGCAACAATAGGGTATATATATCTTATTTTTCCTGAAAACTCAAGATTTTACCATGCCACTTGCCTGTTTTCTTTTCTATGACCCGTTTTACAACCACCTCAACGGTCATGGTCAAATCTTTTCGCTCGGCTTCGGCATGCACGCGAAAGAGATCGCTCGTGGCCCGGATAAGCTTGGGGTCTATTTCAAGCTCGCTACAGCCCGGAGCGTCTGTATACCATGTGGGCCTGGAAAGAGAATGAATATATTTACCATCCGACAGTTCCGCCCTGTACTCGAATATCGACTGCGCCAGGTGCTCGCTCTCTGTCGGTAGAATCGCTGCGATAACAGGCAAATCCGCGGTGTTGATATTGATAGCCCCGTTGAAGGTAAATTGGTTGTTTGTCGATTCCGCCATACCCCATACCGTCATGTAGCTCGCGATGCCGGGAACACCTCCCACACCTTCAAAAAATTCGGGAGTTACTCCTTTGATCAACAGGAGTTCTCCCAGGTGATGGAAAGGTCCATTTTGACACACATAGGACGGATTCAGGTCGAGGTAATATTCTGACTCAGCCCCGCTCAACCCTGTAAGCAGGTCGTCATCCCCACGATCGAGCCAGTCCTTGAGTGAGTTGATGATCGGTATGGGGGCCGTGTCATCGGTTCTGTCAAGTACAGGAATGGCGAGGTTCAGAAAATGCTCCCACATCCGGCGCTGAGATTCGTTGAACGCCAGGCCGTCTGGAAATTTCACCAATGAGTTCACTTGAATTTTACCCAGTTCATCCACAATCGACACCCGCACGCTTCCAAAATCGAACGGCAGTTCCATAAGAAGTTCTTCAGTTTTTTTCGGGTTTGCCCAATCCTCCTGAATAGAGTCGATGTCGGAATCTTCCTTATCTTTAATCAGAAGCGCTATGGCTGCGTGCACACCCGACATGGCCATCTGCTTCAACTGGATTCTTTCCCGAAAAGCACTCGAAACATAGATGGATGAACGGGCTTTACGATTCAGTTCCAGCGTCGTAACCACAAGTACGGTGATAATAGAGAGTGTGATGATCAGGGCAATGCCCCGGTTGTTGTTGCATATTCTTTTTAACATTGGTTATTTTACCGACTTCGGTTGCTCGACCCTGGGACCCTTCTTTTGTTTTTCGGATCTATAAACCAAACAACCCTAAGACTGATGGGTGATCCCATGAATTGAAATGCCGCGGCATACATTAAAATTGTCTTTAAATTTTGGCCCTGTTCGGTATTACAGTCACTTTAGAACAAGTTTTTCACAGTCGAGCAGGAATTATCCAGCGGTTGCACTTCAATTTTTTTGTTTTTAGTTAACTCATTTGGAGATGATTCACAGATGTTACCTCCGAATGATTGATACTACTTCTAATCCATCGCCTCTCTCACAACCGGAAGCATTACCATGGTTTCAAATACCATGGATACTGACTCCTCCGCACCTACTTCCAGCAGGATATTGATGGCTTTCGGCGTCGCATAGGAGGCATCCTTCGACTCGGAATCCCAGGTATCGTGAACCGTTCCCTCATTGTCGTAATAGGTGAATACCAATGATTTAATTCTTTCGCACAAAACCGGATCACCTGCCTGTTCTTCGGGTGGCGTATATGGGTACAACCGGTCCGACCGTCGAAGGTTATAGCCGTTCTCCTCATCTTCCGAAACATAGTAGACAATTTCCGCAACACTTTCATGCACAGATCCATCCAGGGGCACATGTGATCGAGAGGCCAGCCTGAGACGCGGAAAATCCGCACCTGACACTTCTGACTGGTCTCCCACAATCCGGTATGGATCCGGGGGTGAATCAATTTCGGGCTTGGTATACTCAGGTGGCTGGGCAATGGTTATTCCACTGAGATCGAGAGAAATCCGGTTTAGACAACTGCCGGCCATACCGTATGTATCAAGCCCGACGTCGATTTTGTCCGCGCTGAAAAAGACGGATCGAAAGGAAGCAAAGATAGTTGTGATGATGATGCTGAAGATCAGGATAGAGACCATAATCTCTATCAGGGTAAATCCAGCCTTATGGCTATGTTTTAAAAGAGATGCGTGCATGTCAGTCTCTCAGAAACCGGTACCGTCTAAGGTCATATACATGCTCATCGCCATTTAGAGATACACGAACATCGATTTTTTTCAGATCTTCCGTTTCCAGAGACTCAGAAACCACGTCTTCAACAGAAACCACCCATGTATATCCTGGAAATCCTTCCTCAAAACCTCCTGAACTGTCTCCCAATTCCTCTCCCGGCATGGATGTTAACTCGGCCATCTTCTTCTGAGCCAAAAACGGTGCCGTGCTATTGAAGGACAACAGATAGTTCATGGAAATAGTTTGCGTATACAACCGGAAGATGGCAATAAGAGCGAACGTGATAATCGACATGGCCACCAGAATTTCCAGAAGCGTAAATCCGGCTTCCCCATTCCGGGTGCTGCGTTGTTTAGCCATTATTTTTTTTTGATTGATCTGCATACAAGATCCATTTATAGGGGTTGTCATAAATATATTCCGAATAAGTCCCTCAGTTGAGGGGATCCCCTTTTCGGAGTAACCGGAACATTATTTTGACAAATGCTATAATTTTGAATCAATTGAATATTCCCAACATGTAAAATCGGAAAAGAAAGAGATCTTTTAACACGAAATCACGAGTAGATACCAGGGTCCAAAGGGTCAGGCACTGATTCAACCCTATAAGGGGTTAATATTATGCACATTCAGCGTGTGATAAATTCTAAATCCGAATATCGAAATACGAAACAAATCCAAATATCAAATG